>JAZNDD010000120.1:0-26827 GCA_045587865.1 Faecousia sp. | reverse complement strand
TAATATAGTTCGTGTTGATTGTCATGTGGGTCCACCTGTTCCCATCCCGAACACAGAAGTTAAGCACATGTACGCCGACAATACTTGGCGGGTGACTGCCCGGGAAGATAGGTAACGCGAACACAAGAAACCTCACTACTTCGGTAGTGAGGTTTTTTAATGTCAATGTGAAACCTGTGTAGGGGATGGTTTTTTGCCCCTTTGCAGGAGATTGCCACGTCGCTTCGCTCCTCGCAATGACATAAAAGGTTGGAACATAGTTGTAGGGGCGGCAATCTGCCGCCCGTCTGGCGCTCTCCTTTTCGATAGCTTGCAACGGGAGGCTGATAGCCTCCCCTACATTCAGACGGGACGGAGGACACGTCCCATTTCGTTGTGGCAATCTCCGAATAGTATGTTTTCCATTGCTTTTTACAGGCTGTTGTTCTATAATATGGATACTATGATCATTGAGAGGTTAATTTATGAAAAAGGTACTTGTGTTGCAGCTTTCTGCTATCCTTTTGATTGCGCTGTCTGGTTGCAGGCATATGCATTCATTGGAAACAGAGACTGAGCCTGTTTTATACACAGCGGTGTTTACGATGTATATGGGAGACGGTGTAAATGACGAGAATAACAGCATATCATCAAGTGATCTCACGGCAACACAAAAAATCCATGATAAGTGCTTAACGATTATGAATAGCAGAGCCTTTTTAGAGACGGTTATTGAAAAATCCGGCTATGCATTAACGGTCGAACAACTTAGTGGTATGTTGTTTTACGAGTTTCCGGATGATATGCAGATTGCACGTGTGTGTGTTGCCAGTGAGGATTCTCAGTTGTCACTGAATATTGCACAGACAATTGCAGAAATTGCACCGGCAGAAATTTCAGACCTTATTGAAGGTGCTAGTATAAAAATCGTTGATATGCCAGTTGTATACAATGATATTAAGGAAAAGAACCGAATAAATAACGGTATCTAAATATAAATTAAAAATAATACTTTCGTTTTTAGATTGGGTATGCTATAATAATATGAGCGATACTATATATTCGCGTGTTTAAAAGAATACTTTTACCTTGCAGATCTTCGGATCGGCGCAATGGAGGGAATACTATGGCTAAAAAGAAAGATAAGAGGAATGACATACCTCGTCAAGAGTGGAATCCCCACTGGTCCTTGAAAGGGGCATATAAGGCTTGGCGCGTTATATTTGGATCTTTTAAGGTCTTTTTGGGTGCAGCGGCAACGGTGCTGCTGATCGGTATTGTCTGTGCTTTTGTTTTTGTAGGCGTCTTGGGCGATTACCTTCAGGAGGATATTTTGCCGGAAGCCGTTGTGGATTTGGATAGTTATGAGTATGAACAAAACTCCTATCTTTACTATGTGGACTCCACCGGCCAAATTCAGGAATATCAGAAGGTCTTTGCGGAAACCAGCAGTACTTGGGTCAATTATGAGGATATTCCTCAGAACCTGATTGATGCAGCGGTTGCCATTGAGGATCACCGTTTTTATGAGCATCAGGGCGTAGACTGGGTCACAACGGTAAAGGCGACCGCCAGAATGTTCTTTGGAGACTCCTCTGTGGGTGGCTCCAGTATTACTCAGCAACTTATCAAAAACCTTCTGCTTACAGAAGATGAAAGTGCGGATGATGTTACGGTACAGCGTAAAGTTCTGGAGATTTTCCGTGCGGTCCAAATGGAAAAGAGTTATGACAAAGAAACAATTATGGAATTGTATCTGAACTTTATCTATTTGGGTCAGGGATGCCGTGGCGTTCGCTCTGCAGCAGCCACTTACTTCGGAAAAGAACTGGAAATGCTTACCCTTGCCGAGTGCGCTTGCCTGATTGGTATTACCAATAACCCCTCTTTGTTTGATCCTTACAGCGACGAAGTCTTCACCTATAAAGGCGAAGAAATGAACGGTATGCAGCGTAACCGCTACCGTCAGATGCTGGTCCTGGGTGCTATGCTTGAGTATGAACTGATCACGCAGGAGGAATACGATGAGGCAGTTGCTCAGGAAATCATTCTCAAGAATGGAATTGACGATAAAGACCGTTTGGCTAAGTGTCCCAACGCAGAATGTGGTTATAAGAATACAGTAGCAAACTTTACGCCCACGGAAACTGCCTATTACTGTCCTGTGTGCCACACCCAGACAGAAGTGGACAAGAGTGCATCTCAGTCCACATACACCTGGTTTACAGATACAGTTTTGGAAGATGTTGCAAAGGAACTGGCAGAAGAAAGCGGTATGACCTGGAATTCTGCCACCAAGAGCCTGCTGATGCAGCAGATTCAGCGGGGCGGCTATCATATCTATACCACACTGGATATGAATGTCCAAAATCAAGTGGATGCTATCTATACGGATCTTTCCCAGATTCCGAAAACCCGAAGCGGTCAGCAACTGCAGTCAGCAATTGTTGTGATTGACAACAAGACCGGTGATATTGTTGCCTTGTCCGGTGGCGTAGGTAAGAAGGAAGGCTTTGACGACTGGAACCGTGCAACAGATGCACAACTTCAGTCCGGTTCTTCCATTAAGCCCTTGAGTGTGTATGCACCTGCTTTTGAATTGGGGACCGTTTCTCCGGTTACGGTCATTAAGGATTTGCCCAATAACTATAATAGCGGCGCATATCCCCTCAATGACTCCCGCAGATACGATTTTGCCCGGACGATTTATAGCGGTGTTGTATCTTCTGTTAACACCATTGCGGCAAATACGCTGGACAAAATCGGCATTAAGTATGGCTTCGATTTTGCCAAAAATAAATTTGGTTTGTCCACCTTGTTGGAGACCTATACCAACTCTGTAGGCAAAACATTTTCGGATGTAGGCCTTGGACCTTTGGCAATGGGTGCACAGACTTGGGGCGTGAAAGTCCGGGATATGGCAAATGCCTTTGCCACATTTGCAAATGGTGGCGTGTATCGTGAGGGCAGAACCTTTACAAAAGTATACGACAGCAACGGTACTCTGGTTTTGGATAACACCCAAGAGAAGACAGAATTGCTAAGTAAAAAGACTGTTGACTATATGAACTACTGCCTGACCGGTGGTGTCAACGGAGGTACAGGTACTGCCGCAAAGATCAGCGGTATGACAACCGCAGGTAAGACCGGTACCACCAGCGACAACAAGGATAAATGGTTCTGCGGCTTTACCGGTTATTATACTGCGGCAATCTGGTGCGGCTTTGACTCACCGGAAGTTATTTCCGGCGTATCCGGAAACCCCTCTGCTCAGTTGTTTAAGAAGGTTATGACCCCGCTGCACAGCGGCAAATCGGATGTTGCCCTTTATAACAGCGATAAGATGTATTCTGCTACCATTTGCTTAAGTTGCGGCAAACGGGCAACAGAAGCCTGCAAGAATGACATTCGTGTAGGCATTGCAAGCGATTTTTCTCCTACTGCCAGTGCCCGGGCATATAGCGAAGATATCCCCGGCCAGAGTTGTACCTGCCATGTGGAAGTGGATTACTGTATGACCGGTAAGGGCGTTTCCAATGAGTACTGCAAGCATTTTGCTGAAGTCAATCCGGAAGTAAAGATTGAAAAGAAATCTCTTGTAAAGATGACACAGTCTGTGATGGATGAGATCAACAAAGCCGTCAGATACAATTTGAGACCTGCCTATTATATGGATTCGTATGTATACCTTGTAACAGGCGATGGAAAAGATGCATCCTTCAAGGGCTTTAATTACAACATCAATCAGAATGTGGAAGCACCTTACCTGGTGTGCACCACCCATACAAAGGAAAGTTGGGAAACTTACCAGAAGGAGAATCCTCCGGAGCCTACAGAACCGGATGTGCCGGTAGTACCGGATGATGAACCTCAGACTCCCACGCAACCGGCTACACCTTAGAAAGAATTAAGGAGAAACAGATGATCTGGATTTCAGATGAATGGAAGGAATATGAACTGCTGGACGCCACAGACGGAGAGCGCTTGGAGCGTTGGGGAAAATACTTGCTGGTCCGCCCGGACCCTCAGGTGATCTGGAGTACCCCCCACGCCGACCCCGGCTGGAAAAAATATAATGCCCGGTATGTCCGTTCCTCTACCGGTGGCGGTCACTGGACTGACCACAATTTGCCGGATCGCTGGCAGATCCATTATAAGGATTACTTGACCTTTAATGTCAAACCTATGAATTTCAAGCACACCGGTGTATTTCCGGCGCAGGCTGCCAACTGGGATTTCATCCGGGAGAAAGTGGCATCTGCAGGAAGACCGGTTCGGGTACTGAATTTGTTTGCTTACTCCGGCGGTGCAACTTTGGCAGCCGCTGCTGGCGGTGCTGAGGTCTATCACGTGGACGCATCCAAGGGTATGGTTTCCTGGGCAAAGGAAAATGCCCAGGCATCCGGTCTTGCAGACCGCCCGATCCATTGGATCGTGGATGACTGCGGCAAGTTTATCCAGCGGGAGATCCGCAGAGGACGCCGATACGATGGCATCATTATGGACCCTCCCAGTTATGGACGGGGTCCCAGTGGTGAGATCTGGAAAATGGAAACCAGTTTTTACCCCTTCTTGCTGGAAGTGGCAAAGTTGCTGACAGATAATCCCTTGTTTGTCATTATCAATTCCTATACCACCGGTCTTGCGCCCTCTGCCGTTGGATATGCTTCCGATACGGTGTTTGCACCGATTTGCGGCGGTAGCACAGCAGTGGGGGAATTGGGGCTGCCTGTCCGGTCTACCGGACTGATGCTGCCCTGCGGTGCAGCAGGTAGATGGACACCCTGACGGGAGGAAAAAAATTGGACACAGCAATAATCACAGAAAATTTGGCATATACCTATCCGGGCGTGGATGACACGCCCGGCGTTGCCGTCTTTAACGATTTGAATTTGCAGATCGAAAAAGGGTCATTTGTGGCGATTTTAGGCAGCAATGGCTGCGGAAAATCCACCCTTGCTAAGCACTTTAATGCGATTTTGCTCCCCAGCGGAGGTAAGGCTTATGTGTGCGGTATGGATACCTCAAACCCGGATAACCTGATTAAGATCCGCCGTAGCGTGGGTATGGTTTTCCAGAATCCGGACAACCAGATCGTTTCCAATGTGGTGGAAGAGGATGTCGCTTTTGGCCCGGAAAATCTGGGTATTTCGGCTCCGATGATCCGCCTGCGTGTGGACAAAGCCCTTAAGCAGGTAGGTATGTATGAATACCGGGAGCACGCACCCCATCTTTTGTCCGGCGGACAGAAGCAGCGAATCGCCATTGCCGGTGTGATCGCAATGGAGCCGGAGTGTATCGTTCTGGATGAACCCACTGCAATGCTGGACCCTAAGGGCAGGCGGGAGGTTATGCAGACGATCCGCAAACTCAATAAAGAAAACGGCATTACAGTTGTTTTGATCACACACCATATGGATGAAGCAGCCCAGGCACAACGGGTTGTTGTTTTAGATAAGGGAAGTGTTTTCCTCGATGGCAAGCCGGAAGAGGTTTTCTCCCAGGTGGAGAAATTGCATCATATTGGCTTGGCTGCCCCGGAAACCGTTGAATTGTGCTGGGAATTAAATAAAGAAGGGTTTTCTTTTCCTTTGGAAAAGTTAACCTATGAAGAATGTGCGCAGACACTTTATCAGGCGTTGCAGCCCAAAAAGGTCTGACCCACTGGAGGAATCAAATTGGCACCTATTTTGCAGGTTAAGGATTTACAACATATATATAGCGTAGGAACGCCCTTTGAGCATATTGCTATGGACGGTATTTCCTTTTCTGTCGAACGTGGCGCTTTTATTGGTGTCATCGGACATACAGGTTCAGGAAAATCCACACTAATGCAGCATTTAAACGGTCTGCTCAAGCCCACATCCGGTACAGTTTTGCTCGATGGCAAGGATATTTGGTCTGATAAGGCGTTTACCCGCCAATGCCGTTTTCGTGTGGGTCTGGTGTTTCAGTATCCGGAGTATCAACTTTTCGAAGAAACAGTATATAAGGACATTGCGTTTGGTCCGAAAAATATGGGTCTTTCAGCCGACGAGATCGATCGCCGTGTGCGAAAGGCAGCAAATTTTGTAGGCATTACGGAGGAACAACTGGATTCTTCTCCCTTTGATCTGTCCGGCGGACAGAAAAGAAGGGTTGCTATTGCCGGCGTGATTGCAATGGAACCGGAAGTGTTGATTTTGGATGAGCCCACCGCAGGATTGGATCCTGAGGGCAGGGAAGATATCCTTAAAAATATTGAAAACTATCGGAAAGCCCAAAATGCTACCATTATAATGGTCACCCACTCAATGAGTGATGTGGCAAAAATGGCTGAGCGGTTGTTGGTGCTTTCTCAGGGGCACCTTATGATGGATGGAACACCCAAAGAGGTGTTCTCCAGAGCTCAGGAACTGCTGGATATGGGCCTGGATATCCCTGAGATCACCCGTGTATTCCTCCGTTTGTCTGAACTGGGTCTGCCTGTAGAGCCAGTTTATACAATGGAGCAGGCTGTAGTAGCACTTAAGAGCCTGAAGGAGGGAAATGCCGATGCTTAAGGATATTACCCTCGGTCAGTATTTTCCGGGAAATTCGCTGATACACCGTTTAGATCCCCGCACAAAACTGATAATGCTCATTGTGTATATTGTAGCATTGTTTTCTGCGTCTTTTTGGATCTCCTATAGCCTTATGCTGGCTTTTTTGGTGACAACGGTCATTATTTCCAAAGTGCCCCTAAAGGCCCTTGTCAGAGGTATGAAACCTCTGGTGCTGGTATTGGTGTTTACCGGTATTCTTAACTTGTTTTTTACAGACGGTGAAACCGTTCTGCTTCATTATTGGAAGATTACCATTACGTTAGAGGGCTTAGAGCGGGCATTTTTTATGGTAACCCGTATTCTGATGATGATTTCCGGCACGTTTTTGTTGACTTATACCACATCCCCCATTATGCTTACCGACGGACTGGAATCTCTTCTGAGCCCTTTGAAAAAGTTGCGTCTTCCGGTTCACGAACTGGCAATGATGATGTGTATTGCTTTGCGCTTTATTCCCACACTGATTGAAGAAACCGATAAGATTATGTCTGCACAAAAGGCAAGAGGTGCAGATTTTGAATCCGGAAATTTGTTTAAGCGGGTTAAGGCACTGGTGCCGATTTTGGTTCCTTTGTTTATCAGTGCCTTCCGTCGGGCAGACGAACTGTCGACTGCTATGGAATGCCGCTGCTATCAGGGCGGTGATGGCCGCACCAAAATGAAACTTTTGCGCTTTAAGCGGCGGGACTATTTTGCATTGGGCGTTGGCGTACTCCTGATTGCGGCCGTGATGCTGCTGCGCCATTTTGGCCTGTGAGGTTAGTATGCGAAACATTGCTTTGATTTTAACGTATGAGGGAACAGCCTATCACGGCTGGCAGGCGCAGAAGAACCTTGCTACTGTCCAGCAGACCCTTGAAAAAGCCATAAAAATGGTGGTAGGTCATACCGTACACGTAACCGGTTGTGGGCGTACAGATGCAGGTGTCCACGCCCGATGCTATGTGGCTAATTTCCGAACAGAATCGACCATTCCCGCAGAGCGTCTGCCCTATGCCCTCAATACCCATTTGCCTGTGGATATTGCGGTGACAAAGGCCTTTGATGTCCACGAGGGATTTAATGCCATCGGTTCTTGTGTACGGAAGGAGTATACCTATACCATTTATAATTCCCGTCTCCGGGATCCTTTCTATGTGAACCGGGCCTGGTTCTATCCCAAGCATCTGGATGAGAAAATTATGCAGGCGGCGGCAGATCAGTTCGTGGGCACCCACGATTTTGCAGCTGTGCGCAGTTTGGGAACGGAAGTAAAGTCTACCGTTAGAACGGTATATTATTATAACGTAGAGCGCCGTGGGGATATTATTGAACTGAAAGTCTGCGCCAACGGATTTTTGTATAATATGGCCCGTGCAATGGCTGGTACAGTGATCTATGCAGCCGAAGGCAAGATTGCACCGGAAAATATCGGTGCGCTTCTTCAGTCCGGAAACCGGACTGCCGCAGGACCCACGGTACCTGCAGGCGGTTTGTATATGACCCATCTTTGGTATGATGATGGGATCGAAAAATTTGAGTGCAGTGAAAATTCATAAATTGTTTTTCCTTTTGGGTCGGATCTGTGTTAAAGTATGCACAAGTGGAAATCCGCTGAAACGGAGTGAGAAATATGCAACCTAAAATGTGTACAAAATGTAAGAAAAATGTAGCCGTGGTATTCATTACCAAGATTGAAAACGGCGTTACAATGAACGAAGGCTATTGCCTGAAATGCGCACGCAGTCTGGGCATTCCTCAGATCGATGCGGCAGTCAAGCAGATGGGCTTTTCTGAAGAAGATCTGGACAACCTGACTGACGAAATGAGCAGCATTTTCGGTCAGCGGGACGAAGATGGAGCAGAGGATGACGAACGGGAGAGCCAGACGGCTACCTTCCCACTGCTGAATCAATTGTTTGGTTCTGCGTCCCTGCCGGAAAAACAGGATGTCCCTGAAAAGAAACTTGAGCAGGAAAAAGAAAATGCCAAGTCCGGCAAAAATAAAAAGCATAAATTCCTGGACAGTTACTGTATGGACCTGACCGGACGGGCGAAAGAAGGAAAACTGGATAAGGTCATTGGCCGGGATGTGGAAACAGAACGGGTAATCCAGATCCTTAACAGAAGACAGAAAAATAATCCCTGCCTGATTGGTGAACCTGGCGTGGGTAAAACAGCCATTGCGGAAGGGCTCGCCCAGCGGATTGCCGCCGGGGATGTTCCCTATAAACTGCGGGATAAGGAAGTGTTCTTGCTGGATTTGACTGCACTGGTAGCCGGCACCCAGTTTAGAGGTCAGTTTGAAAGCCGTATGAAGAGTCTGATCACGGAGATCAAGGCCTGTGGCAATATTATTCTGGTGATCGACGAAGTCCATAATCTGGTGGGCGCAGGCGATGCGGAAGGCTCTATGAATGCGGCAAATATCCTGAAACCTGCCTTGTCCCGTGGGGAAATTCAGGTAATTGGTGCCACGACCTTTAATGAATACCGCAAGCATATAGAAAAGGATGCGGCGCTGGAACGCCGTTTCCAGCCTGTTTCTGTTGCAGAGCCTACCATTGAGGAGGCTTGCCTGATTATGCAGGGAATCGCCAAGACCTATGCGAAATTCCACGGTGTTTCCATTTCCGGTGAGATTGCCCGCCAATGCGTTATTTTGTCTGAGCGGTATATTACCGACCGGTTCTTACCGGATAAGGCCATTGACCTTTTGGATGAAGCCTGTTCTGACCTGAACCTTCGTTGTAAAGAGATCAGTATTTTGGCTGAGAAGAAAAAAGAGCGGGATGACTACGAACTGGAATTGCGGATGCTCAATGAAAATGCAGAGGAGCAAAACTTTGAGCGCATTGCGATCCTGCGCAGTAAACTGTGTAAACTGGAAGAAGAAATCAAGGAACTGGAGCAAGTGCCGCCTCCTGCGGTGACAATGGAAAATCTTGCCCGGATTATCGAACTGTGGACAAAAATTCCGGCATCCAAGATTAAGGCTCAGGAGTATGAGCAGATCAAGGGCCTGTCTCAGCGGCTTAAGACCCATATTGTGGGTCAGGATGAAGCCGTGGATGCGGTGTCCAGAGCCATTCGCAGAAACCGTGTAGGCATTAACCCCAAGAAGCGCCCTGTGTCCTTCATTTTCGTAGGACCCACCGGTGTGGGTAAGACAGAACTTGTCAAATGCCTTGCAAATGATCTTTTTGATTCTGTGGACTCCCTGATTCGTTTGGATATGTCCGAGTATATGGAAAAGCATACAGTCTCCAAGTTGATCGGCTCGCCTCCCGGTTATGTGGGCTATGATGAGGCAGGACAACTTACAGAAAAAATTCGCCGTAAGCCCTACAGTGTGGTCCTGTTTGACGAGATTGAAAAGGCACATCCGGATGTACTGAATATCCTTCTGCAGGTTCTGGACGATGGTAGAATTACAGATGCCCAGGGCAGAACCGTAAACTTTGAAAATGCCATTATCGTAATGACTTCCAATGCCGGTTCTGAGGGCAGGGTAGGCGGTCTTGGATTTGGCAAGACCGATCAGGATCAAACCCGGGAAAAGACAATGGCAGCTCTGAAAGAATTTTTGCGGCCTGAGTTTATCAACCGTGTGGATGAGATTATTACCTTCAACCACCTGACGGAAGATAATTTCCTGAATATTGCAGATATTATGCTCCAGGAACTCAAGGACAGCCTGCTGGCCCGTGGACTGACCCTTAGTTGGGAGGAAGACTTGCGCAGTTACTTGGTGAAGAAGGCCTATTCCGTCACCTACGGCGCCCGGAATTTGCGCCGGACCATCCAGCGCAGTCTGGAAGATCCTATTTCAGAAAAGATTATTGACTCGTTTGAAAAACCAATTTCACAGATCACAATTCTGGTTCAGGACGACGAGATTGTTGTACAAACCGATTAAAAGGGGTGCATCTGCACCCCTTTTTCTCAAAAATCGAAATCGTCTGCGAACTTGTCGGTCATCTGACAAGCCAGATCCTCAACCTTATTTGCTGCTTTTGCAGCTAAACGGCGGGTAGGATTGGATTTCGGCATTGCCAAAACAGCAACAGCGCCAATGGCGGCACCAAGACCCAAAGTGAGCACCCAGTTTTTTACCTGCATAAAAGCACCTCCCTTCCTGGTTAGTATGCCCCTAAGAAGGAAAAAATCAATTGGAAAGGTTTCTCTTTTCAGGAGGAAGAATTTGTGTTATAATACAAAAAGAGGTGAGAAATATGTCTGTTGATAAACTGCAAAAGAAGATACGCAAAATGAAAAATCCGACCATTGTCGATCTGACAATGATGCAGGAGGACCTTGCACCGGTAGTCCTTACGCAAGCAGGTGCATTTTTGCCTGCCTACGAAACAGTCTGTACAGAACTAATGGAGGGACTGAAGGAAATCGTCCCGGCAGTCCGCTTTGATTTTAGTTATCTTGCAATGTTTGGCGCAGAAGGATTGGCGGTACTTGACCGCTTGCTGAACCTTGCCAGAGAAAAGGACTTTTTTGTTTTGCTGGATGGTCTGGATTCCGATAAACCGGCAGTTGCCAGCAGTGCAATGCAAATGCCCTGTGATGGGCTGAGCCTGTCGCCTTACTTGGGCAGTGACCATATAAAAATCTATTTAGAGAATTTGCAGGAACAGGGGAAAAGTTTGTTTGTTACCCTTCGCACCCCAAACCGTTCCGCATCGGAAATTCAGGATCTGATGACCGGTTCCCGTCTTGTTCACCAGGCTGCCGCAGATGTTTTAAGCCGTTTGGGCGAACAGTTGATCGGTAAATGCGGTTATACACAAATTGCCGGCACAGCCGCAGCCAACGCCCCGGATAGCATTCGCACCTTGCGTGCAAAATATAACCGCCTGTTTCTTTTGATCGATGGCTATGATTACACGAATGCCAACGCCAAAAACTGCAGTTACGCCTTCGATCAATTCGGCCACGGTGCAGTTGTTTGCTCTGGGGCAGGAATTATAGGTGCTTGGAAAGAGCATTCCGAGGATGGCAGTAATTATGTGGAAGATGCAGTAGAAGCCGCACAAAGAATGCAGAAAAATCTTTTGCGGTATATTACGATCTTATAAAATATGTAGGGCGTGCGCTGCACGCCCTTCACTTTAGCCCTTAGAGCCGTCGGAAGTTCCCAAATGATCCTGTGTGCTTTCGCTGGTGTCCAGCAGTCCGCTGTCAGGCAGAAGGCTGTCCATTGTGGGATCGGGAAGAATTGTGTCAGTAGTGGCAGATGTGCTGGGAACGGTTGTAAAAGTAGTGGGGGGAACGGTAGTTGTGGTAGTAGGTGCAGTAGTGGTGGTTGTTGTTTGACTGTCCGTTGTGCTGCAACCGCAGGCACAAAGAGAAAGGACAAGCGCTGCACCCAGTACAAGGCTTGCAATTTTCTTCATATTCATCCTCCTGTTTTTTTGTGGTTCAGTGCTAGTATTTACTTAAAACCCGAAATTAGACTGGGAAATTCAGTCACTTGTTTTGAAAAAATGAAATAAACCATTGCTATTTTGTGGCAGTTCCTGTATAATGATAGAAAATATGAAAAAAGGAGAATACTTTTCTATGAAAAGACTCGGTGTTAAAAAAGATGTCCAGTGTATGGCTTGCTTGGAATGTGTCCGCGCCTGCTCTGTTGCTTTCTACAAGGAATTCAACGAGGATCTTTCCTGTATCCGCATTGTGGATAAGAACGGCACAGCCAAGCCGATGACCTGTATCCAGTGCGGTAAGTGTGAGAAGGTTTGTCAGGCCGGTGCAATTACCCAGAATCCCAAGACCGGCGTTTATATGATCAATAGGAAACTGTGCACCTCCTGCGGTAAGTGCGTAGAGATCTGCCCGATGAAAGTTATGGTTGTACCTGCAGAAGGTCCTACCTCCAAGTGCATCGCTTGCGGTATTTGCGTTAAGAACTGCCCGATGGAAGTGCTGGAAATCATCGAAAAGTAAATACATAAAAAGCAGCCGATTAGGCTGCTTTTTGTTATAAATTTTTACAGACAAATGGGCAACAAAATGTGGAAAAACTATGCAGTAATAATTGCAAAACGGTAACAAATATGATATACTGTAACATATCATACACCCGGAGGCGTATATGATGAAACTTACAACTTTTCAGCAGAAAATCTCTGAATTATTGACGGCAATCGAATTGCGTTTTAACGAACCGATGGCAAAGCATACTTCCTTTCGGATCGGCGGTCCTGCGGAAGTAATGGCTTCCCCGAAAAATAAAGAAGAACTGGCACAAATCTTAAAAGCGTCCACCTTATTGGACACAAAACCTGCTATTCTAGGCGCAGGAACAAACGTGCTTGCACCGGATGATGGAATACCGGGTCTTGTGATCTGCCTGAAGGATTGCCTTGGTGGCTTGAAGCGGATCAGCGAAACGGAAATTCAGGTTGCCGCTGGTGTGACTATGACCCGCGCGGCTGTTTTTGCGGCAAATCTGGGCTTGTCCGGAATGGAATTTGCCCACGGCATTCCCGGTACAGTGGGAGGCGGCGTGTATATGAACGCAGGCGCCTACGGCGGTGAGATCTGTCAAATCTGCAAACGTGTAGATGTGATGGATATGGACGGCAATATCCAAACACTTACCGGGGACGAAATGGAATTTTCCTATCGGCACAGCCGCCTGGAAGAGGAAAGCCGGATTGTGCTCAGCGCAGTGTTTGCCCTGACAGCAAAACCGGAAAGTGAGATCCGTGCCCTTATGCAGGATCTGATGACCCGCCGGAAAACCTCTCAACCGCTGGATCTGCCCTCTGCCGGCTCAGCATTTAAGCGCCCTGCCCAGGGCTATGCGGCGGCACTGATCGATCAGGCTGGTCTGAAGGGCTACCGGGTAGGGGACGCAGCCGTTTCTGAAAAACACGCAGGCTTTGCTGTGAATTTAGGCAATGCAACAGCCGATGATGTTCAGCGGCTGCTAAAGCAAGTTTCCGACAAGGTATACAACGATACCGGCATCCGCTTGGATCCGGAGGTTAGAATTTGGTAAATGAGGAAGTGAGCAAAATGGCAATATCCTTTTCAGGCGCTGCAAAGGCTGAGATCTGCAGATCTGCTCCCCAGAAAAGCTGCTGCGCACTTGCACAGTGCTTTGGAATATTGCTGTTTTGCAACAGCTTTAACGCAGAATGCATCCGCATTATTACAGAAAGCCGAGAACTTGCCCAGAGCCTTCCCAAATTGTTCAAAAAAGCCTTTCATATCACTTTTGATGCAGTTCCCCAGGAGAACACTCCCGGAAAACTGAATTTCCAAATTACCGACCCGGTTAAGATCAGCACCATTATGGACACCTATGGCTTTGATGCGAAGGGAACTTTCTGCCTGCATCTGAATTTGCCGGTGGTGGAAGACAGTTGTTGCAAAACAGCCTTCCTGCGGGGTGCATTTCTGGCTGGCGGTTCTGTTACGGATCCTGCAAAAGGATACCACCTGGAAATGACTACCACCCACCAAAGTGTTGCCCGGGAAACTTTCAGTCTGATGGAGGATGTGTTGGGATTTCAGCCGAAAACGGCTACCCGCGGCGGTTCACAGGTGCTGTATTTCAAGCAAAGCGACCTGATTTCCGATGTACTTACATTTCTGGGTGCACCGGTTGCCGCAATGGGCATTATGGAAGCAAGACTGGAAAAAGAACTAAACAATAAAGTTAACCGTCGCTGTAATTGCGATGATGCCAATACCTCAAAAGTTGTGGAAGCCGCACAGGAGCAACTGGCGGCGATCCGTACTTTGAAAGAAATGGGACTAATAGAACATCTGCCTAAGAAACTGTATCAGGCAGCCGTCGCCCGGGAAGAAAACCCGGAATTTTCCCTGACAGAACTGGCAGCGCTTATGGAACCGCCGATCACAAAGCCGGCGATGAACCACCGCCTGCAAAAACTCGTTGGGATGGCAAAGGAGGCAAGAGAATGAGTTTCGTACATTTACACGTGCATACGGAGTATAGCCTGTTAGATGGCGCGTGCCGGATCAGCGATATGATGGACCGGGCAAAGGAACTGGGTCAAACTGCCATTGCCATTACGGACCACGGGGTTATGTACGGCTGTATCGACTTTTATAAGGCTGCCAAGGCTGCCGGTATTAAGCCGATTATCGGCTGTGAAGTGTATGTTGCCCGCCGGGGTATGCAGGACCGTGTTCACGGAATTGATAATGACCCCTTCCATTTGGTCCTTTTGTGCCAGAACCGCACCGGTTACGAAAATCTCTGTCTGCTTGTGTCTGAAGCCTTTATGAACGGCTTTTACGGAAAGCCCAGAGTGGACCTGGAACTTCTGGCAAAATACCACGAAGGACTGATCGCTACTTCTGCCTGCCTTGCCGGCGGTGTTGCCCAGCACCTGATGAACGAAGATTATACCGCGGCAAAAGAATATGCCCTGAAAATGTCTGAGATTTTCGGGGAAGATAATTTCTATCTGGAATTGCAGGATCACGGAATCCCGGAGCAGCGGGCAGTCAATCAGGGGGTTATGCGCCTGAGTCGGGAGACCGGACTTCCTCTGATCGTTTCAAACGATGCCCACTATCTCCGCCGGGAAGATGCAACGATGCAGGATGTGCTGATGTGTATCCAAACCGGAAAAACTGTGGACAATCCGGACCGGATGAAATTCCAGACAGAGGAATTTTATCTTAAGAGCGAAGAAGAACTCAAAGCCTTGTTCCCAAACTGCGAAGAGGCATTTGAAAATACCGTTAAGATTGCAGAGCGCTGTAATCTGGAATTTGTGTTCAATCAATACCACCTGCCGTCTTTCCCCATTCCGGAAGGCTACACCAACGAAGAATACTTCCGTAAAGTCTGTATGGAAGGATTCCGGGAGCGGTATAAAAACCCGCCGGAAAGTTATAAAGAACGGCTGGAATATGAGATCGGCGTCATCAGCCGTATGGGCTATGTGAATTACTATCTCATTGTCTGGGACTTCATCCGCTATGCAAAAGAAGCGGGAATTCCCGTTGGACCCGGCCGTGGTTCCGGTGCGGCCTCTATTGCTGCATACTGTATGCATATCACAGAAGTGGACCCGATGAAGTATAATTTGATCTTCGAGCGTTTTTTGAATCCGGAGCGGGTCAGTATGCCTGATTTCGATACAGATTTCTGCCAGGAACGCCGGGGAGAAGTAATCGACTATGTGATGGAAAAATACGGCGCAGACCACGTGGCACAGATCGCAACCTTTGGTACGATGGCAGCCCGTGGTGCTATCCGGGATGTGGGCAGAGCCCTGAATTTCTCCTATGCAGAAACCGATGTGGTAGCAAAACTTGTTCCCACAATGCCACCGCATATTACCTTACAAGAAGCCCTGAATGTTTCTCCGAAGCTTAAAGAGATGTACGACACGGATGAACGGGTGAAAAAACTCATTGACACGGCAATGAGTCTGGAGGGAATGCCCAGAAACACGTCTACCCACGCAGCGGGTGTGGTGATCACTGCAGATCCGGTCTGTTCTTATGTGCCTCTTTCCCGGAACGAGGATACTATTGTTACCCAGTATACGATGACGACCATCGAGGAATTGGGACTGCTGAAAATGGACTTTTTGGGTCTTCGCAACCTGACGGTGATCCGGGATGCGGAACAGCAAATTCAAAAATACGATCCCCAGTTTTCAATGGATAACATTCCGGACAATGATCCAGCCACCTTCCAGATGCTCACCGAGGGTAAGACCCAGGGTGTGTTCCAACTGGAAAGTGCAGGTATGACCGGTGTTTGTGTGAATATGAAGGCGGGCAGTATTGAAGACATTACCGCTATTGTTGCCTTGTACCGCCCCGGTCCTATGGATTCGATTCCCACATTTATTGCCAATAAGTTGGACCATAAAAAGGTCACTTATAAGACCCCGATGCTGGAACCAATCCTGAAAGTTACCTACGGCTGTATTGTCTATCAGGAACAGGTTATTGAAATTTTCCGTCAACTGGGTGGCTATACAATGGGTCAAGCAGATAACATTCGCCGGGCGATCTCCAAAAAGAAAATGAAGGTCATCGAAGAAGAACGGAAAGTGTTCGTCTACGGTGATGAAAAGCAGGGGATCAGCGGCGCAATGGCAAAGGGTGTGCCGGAAACGGTCGCTCAGTCCATCTACGATGAAATCGTCGCCTTTGCCAATTATGCCTTTAACAAAGCCCACGCAGTATGCTATGCAGTGGTAGCGTACCAGACAGCATACTTAAAATGCCACTACCCAAGAGAGTATATGGCGGCGCTGATGACCTCCGTACTGGACTCTGCCACAAAGATCTCCGGTTACATTGCAGAATGTAAGGAAATGGGGATTGCTGTGCTGCCTCCGGATGTGAATCATTCCGATGACCATTTTACGGTGGAAGGCGACTGTATTCGTTTTGGCTTAGGCGCAGTGAAAAATGTGGGACGGGGCCTGATTCGCAGTATGGCTGCAAAACGCCGGGAGGGCGGACCGTTCAAATCCCTTGAGGACTTTATCCAGCGGATGGGGGAAGGGGAACTGAACAAACGCGCTGTGGAAAACTTCATCAAGTGCGGTGCAATGGATTGTTTCGGCTACCATCGCAGTGAACTATTGAATGTTTACGACGCGATGATGGATAGCATTGCATCCTCCCGGAAGAAAAATCTGGAAGGTCAAATGGGAATGTTTGCAATGCTTCAGGAAGATGAGGCAGTTGCCATTCCTATTCCCAAACTTGCAGAAATGAATAAGGCAGACCTGATGCTGATGGAAAAAGAAACCACCGGTATTTATCTGTCCGGTCACCCGATGGATGACTACCGGGCATTTTTGAAGGATACCCACGTTGTGCCCATCGGCAGACTGATGGAGGAAGAAAACGGCTATCAGGATGATCAGATCATCAGTGTGGCGGGTATTGTCCAGACGGTGAAGATGAAAACCACCCGCAATAATTCTATGATGGCCTATGTGACCGTGGAGGATGATACGGCTTCTATGGAAATGCTGGCATTTTCCAATGTACTGACCCAATACGGGGGATACCTGAAGGAAAATCAGCCTGTAGTGGTTACCGGACGCCTTTCTATGCGGGACGATAAAGAACCGCAGATCGTCATTAACCGTGCAAGACCCATATCCGATTACACACAAACCGCAAGACCGCAGCCTAAACCCCAAAACGGCACGCTGTACCTGCGCCTGCCCAGTGACGCAGAACCGCTTTTTGGAAAGGTTCGTGCTATCTTGAATATGTTCCCCGGGGAATGTACTGCGGTGGTGTATTTCGAAGATACAAAGCAGCGCAGAGGCACCCGTTGCGCCCTGGATGAACGGATGCTGGCGGAACTTACAAACCTGCTGGGCAGTGCAAATGTTGTAGTAAAATAACTTTTCTTTTCAGGGCACTTATGTTATAATAATCAGAAGGGGGTGTCGATATGAAACGGTGTTCAAAGTTCATAATTGCGCTTGTGTCGGCAACCCTGTTGCTCAGCGGATGCACAATGCGAACAGTGGGACAGATGTATAAGCTCCCACGTCGCTCAGATGATTATAACGATCTGCAGTCAGCGGTAGACAGTTTAATGTCCGGCTTGGAATACAGTGCACCTCTTGCAGGAGAAAACCGGCAGACGGTTCATATTGCAGACTTGGATGGGGATGAAGACCCGGAATATCTGGTGTTTGCCAAGGGCAGTGCAGAGCATCCCTTGCGGATTCTGATCTTCAATGAAGTGGAGGAAACCTTCGTCCATTTAGATACCATTGAAAGTAACGGCTCAGCCTTTGAACAGGTAGAATATGTGCAAATGGATGGCACAGGCGGTTTGGAAATTGTGGTGGGCAGCCAGTTAAGCAATCAGGTCCTGCGATCTGTGTCTGTATACACATTCGCAGAGGGTCAGATCCAGCAAATGATGTCTGCAAACTATACAAAATTCCTGACGGATGATCTGGACAAGGACGGACTGTACGAACTGTTCCTTCTGCGTCCCGGTCAGACCGATACGGATAACGGAATTGCAGAACTTTACCGGATGAGCGATAGCGGTATGGAACGGTCCAATGAGGTGAATATGTCTGCACCGCCGGACAAACTGAAGCGAATTTTGGTGGGAAAACTCCACGACGGCTCAACGGCTGTATATGTTGCCAGCACCGCAGGAGAGACAGCCCTGATTACCGATGTCTATACAATGATCGATGACAGGCTTGCCAATGTGAGTTTTTCCAATGAGTCTGGAACCAGTGTCAAGACAATGCGTAACTACTATGTTTATGCAGATGATATTGACAGTGACGGTGTTGTGGAACTGCCGTATTTGATTTCTATGCAGCCCCTGGAAGGAGAACCGGGAAGTGACCGTCAGGAACTGATCCGCTGGTATGCAATGGACTCAGACGGCACAGAGATTGATAAACTGTACACCTATCACAATTTTGTGGGTGGTTGGTATCTGGAACTGGATAGCGGCATTGCATCCCGCATTGCAGTAAAACAGATCGGCAACACATACGAATTTTATCTCTGGGATGAGCAGTTCCGATATGAGCAGCCTGTGATGTCTATTTATGCCTTGTCCGGTCAGAGCCGGGAGGCACAGAGCCAGGAAGATGGCAGATTTGTACTGTATAAAACGGAGTCGATCACTTATGCTGCCAGCCTGAAAATCGCAGCAGCAGCCTGCAATGTGACACAGGAAAGCCTGCTAAGGGCATTTCATCTGATCCAGCAAGACTGGAAAACCGGAGAAACATAAGAGGTAGAGTATGAAAAAAGTTCTGATATTAGAGGACGAAGTAAATATCCGCAGTTTTGTGGTGATCAACCTGAAACGGGCGGGCTACGATGCCATTGAAGCAGGCACCGGAATGGAAGCACTGGATAAACTCAAAGAGCATCCAGATATTGGTGTGGCGATTTTGGACATTATGCTGCCGGACATTGACGGGTTTGAGGTCTGTCGCAGAATTCGCGCAACCAATAAGCAGACCGGCATTATTATGCTGACAGCCCGCACCCAGGAGATGGATAAGGTCACCGGCCTTATGACCGGCGCAGACGATTATGTGACAAAGCCCTTTTCACCTGCGGAACTGACAGCCCGGATCGATGCTCTGTACCGCCGGTTAGGGGGCGACAACAATCTGTCTGCAGAACTGCTGACACAAGGTCCTTTCGTAATGAATACACGCAATCACACACTGGAAAAAAACGGAAACCGTATCCGTCTGACCCAGGTGGAGTATTCTATTTTGAAGTTGTTTATGCAAAATCCCGGTCGGGCCCTTTCCAGAGAGGACATTCTCTCTGCAGTGTGGGGTCGGGAATATGAGGGCGAACTGAAAATTGTGGATGTGAATATCCGCCGCCTTCGTATTAAGATCGAGGATGATACTGCTAACCCTGCCTATATTACAACGGTTTGGGGATTTGGCTACAAATGGGGCGCCTAAAGCCCGATAATAATCTGTAAAAAAAAGGGGGTGGCGGGATTGCTGAAAATGAAAGGCCTGCGCAGACGATGGATTTTCAATACAGTTGGTATTATCTTTGTAATGGGACTGGTGTGCGTTTTGGCTGTTACGGCTGTGTTTGCGGCGTACTACTATTCTGCAATGGAATCCGATATGCGATACCGCGCCCGCACCACCACCGAGTTTTTTGCAGATTATCTGAACCAGAATTATAATGAGTACTATCAGTCCTGCATTACCTACGCCCAGACCTTTGAGGACAAAGATACCATAGAACTGCAGTTTATCAGTGCAGAGGGAAATATCGTTACCTCATCATACGGCAGTTGGGCAGGACGGTCTCCTACCACATCGGATATCCACAGTGCCATCAGCACCCGGGGTATCAGCACTTACACAGGCAGAAATCCCTTAACAGGGGAGCGGATTATGGCAGTGTCCAGCCCGATGATCTACTCCAATGGAGAAGTGATCGGCGTTCTTCGGTATGTGACATCTACTGGCGTTATGGACAGGCAGATAATGTATATTGCCGGCATTGCTATGCTGGCACTGCTGGCTGTGCTGGTAGTGGCATTGATCAGCAGTAACTATTATATCCATTCTATCTTAGTACCTTTGGGACAGATCGTGGATAAAGCAAAAATGATCACAAACGGCAGTTATGGCATTCAGATTCAGACCCAGTACGACGATGAGATCGGCGAACTGGCAGATTCGATCAATGAAATGTCCATTAAGATCAATCAAAACGAAAAAATGCAGTCTGAATTTATTTCCTCTCTTTCCCACGAACTGCGTACACCCCTGACCGCCATCACCGGCTGGAGTGAAACCCTGCTCAATACGGAAGGTTTGGATGATTCTACCCGCAGAGGCGTGGGCATTATCCTCCGGGAGGGGAAGCGCCTGACGGAAATGGTTTTGGAACTGCTGGACTTTACCCGTATTCAGGACGGCCGTATGACACTGAATATGGAACTGACCGATATTCGCAGTGAGTTTGAAGATACCGTATTTATGTACGGAAGCCGTCTGGCACAGGACGGTATTACACTGGAATACCTGGAAAATGACGACGACATTCCTGAAATATCCTGCGATCCCAAGCGTATGCGGCAGGTGTTTCTGAATATTTTGGACAATGCCGCCAAGCACGGAAACGGAACGCCTATTCAGGCAGATATCCGTTATAGTGAGGATACGGTTATTGTCCGCATCCGGGATTTTGGACCCGGTATCCCGGAGGATGAATTGCCTCTGGTAAAGAAAAAATTCTATAAAGGTACTTCCAAGGCCCGTGGCTCTGGCATCGGACTGGCTGTGTGCGATGAGATCGTACAAATGCATGGCGGCACCTTGACTTTGGAAAATGCCCAGGAAGGCGGTACTTTGGTAACAGTCCAACTTCCTGCAAATCAGTGATCCTGACGGAGGAAAAATAAATGGCAAAAGAACAATTCAAAACATCCATTGGCGGCCAAGCGCTGATTGAAGGCATTATGATGCGCGGACCGGAAAAGGATGCAATTGTGGTCCGGGGTAAGGATGGTCTGGATGTGCAGGTCAAGCCCAGAAAGACCCGTTCCAAGCGCTCAGTATTGGCTTGGCCCTTTATCCGGGGTGTGGTCAACTTCTTTGACTCCCAGTTGGTTGGCGTTAAGGCGCTGATGCACTCTGCAGATCTTTCACCGGAGGAAGTTGAAAACGATAACCCTTCCAAACTGGACATTTGGCTGGAAAAAAAGTTAGGGGAAAAGAAATTCCAAAATCTGGTTGTTGGCATTGCCGTTGTGTTGGGATTGGGAATGTCCATTGCCCTGTTTTTCCTGCTTCCAATGGTGATCGGCAGTCTGTTCTCCGGAATTGTGAATAATATGCTCCTTCAGAATTTGATTGAAGGCATTGTGCGAATTATTATTTTTGTTTGCTATATGCTGCTGGTTTCCCGAATGAAAGATATGAAACGGGTCTTTGCTTACCACGGCGCGGAACATAAATGCATTCGTTGTTATGAAGCGGAACTTCCGCTGACTGTGGAAAATGTCCGCCAGCAAACAAGACTGCACCCCCGTTGCGGCACCAGTTTTCTGTTTGTTATAATGATTTTGTCTATTCTGATTTTCTCGGTCGCATCCACATTGATCCTGACACTGTTCCCGGAACTGGAAGTGCTGCGGGAAATTGCCCGGGTCAAGTACAATCTGATTATGATCGGCGCAAAACTGCTGCTTCTGCCCATTGTGGTTTCCATTACCTATGAGATCAATCGCTGGGCAGGCCGACACGATAACGGATTTACCCGGGTGCTGACCTGGCCGGGAATGTGGTTCCAGAATTTTACTACCAACGAGCCGGATGACAGTATGATCGAAGTGGGAATTGCTGCGCTGGAAGCAGTTCTGCCGGATCAGAAGGGAGCAGACCTTTGGTAAAGAAACTTTCAGATCTTTATTTGGAGGCCCGCCGCGCTTTGATGGTTCAGGAGGATGACCAATCTGCAAGTTTCATTGCCCGCAATCTGCTTGCCCATGTAACCGGCAAGACCCAACAGAAGGTAATCGCTGACCGGGATATGTACGCAGGTGATGAAATCTGCAGCGCAATGACCCAGGCGGTTAACCGGATTTTGGCTGGAGAACCTTTGGCGTATGTTTTGGGTCAGTGGGATTTTTACGGAATGACCCTGTTTGTGGATAAGAATGTGCTGATTCCCCGGGATGACACTTGCGCCGTAACAGATCTGGCAATCAAAAAGGCACTTTTTCTGGGAGAAAACCCCAGAATTTTGGACCTGTGCACCGGCACAGGCTGCATCGGACTGGCAGTTGCCAGCCGGGTAAAGGATGCAAAGGTCACCTTGGCAGATTACTCCCGGGAGGCTCTTGCGGTGGCTAAGAAAAATGTCACCGCCCAGAAACTTTCCGGAAGAGTTTCCTGCTTGCCGGTAAATGCCATGAAACCGGCTACGGCATTTTTAGGCAAGTTCGATATGATCGTTTCCAATCCTCCGTATATTACTACCCAGGAGATGGAAGAACTTCCGGTTAGTGTTAAGGATTTTGAGCCGGAACTTGCCCTCCACGGCGGAATTGACGGTCTGGATTTTTACCGGGCCATTTCCAAGAATTTTAAAGATGCTCTGAAACCGGGCGGATACCTGTGCTATGAATTTGGTATGGGTCAGGGTGACGCAGTTTGCGCCATTCTGGAAGAAAATGGGTACATTGTACTGGAACGTTCCAGAGATTTTAATGAGATAGAAAGGGCGGTCATCGCCCAAAAGGAAGGTTGATTGTTATGGCTACAAAAAAGACAGCATACGAAGCCCCCACCCCTGCTTCTGACAAGAAAAAGGCACTGCAAACGGCACTTTCCCAGATTGAGAAAAACTACGGTAAAGGCACGGTTATGCGCCTGGGCGACCGTCCGGAAATGAATGTGGAAGCGATCCCCACCGGATCTCTGGCGTTGGATGCAGCGCTGGGAATCGGCGGTGTTCCCAAGGGCCGTATTATTGAAATTTACGGACCGGAATCTTCCGGTAAAACCACTTTGGCACTGCACATTCTGGCAGAAGCACAGAAAATGGGTGGCGAAGTTGCATTCGTGGATGCTGAGCACGCCCTTGATCCTGTATATGCGGCTGCACTGGGCGTAGATACCGATAATATGCTGGTTTCCCAGCCGGATACCGGTGAGCAGGCACTGGAGATCACAGACGCATTGGTTCGCTCCGGCGCAGTGGATGCTGTGGTGGTGGACTCCGTTGCTGCATTGGTTCCCAAGCAGGAAATCGAAGGAGAAATGGGCGATACATTTGTTGGCTTGCAGGCACGGCTGATGTCTCAGGCACTGCGCAAACTGGCTGGCACCATCTCCAAAACAAACTGCGTGGTTATTTTCATTAACCAGTTGCGTATGAAGATCGGTGTGATGTACGGTAACCCAGAAACAACCACCGGCGGTAATGCTCTGAAATTCTATTCTTCTGTTCGTCTGGATGTGCGTCGCGTTGAGTCTCTGAAAGAGGGCGGCAATGTGATCGGCAACAAAACCCGGGTGAAGGTCGTTAAGAATAAAGTCGCACCTCCTTTCCGTGAGGCATACTTTGATATTATGTATGGGGAAGGCATCAGCAAGTGGGGCGAACTGGTGGATCTGGCAGTCCAGATGGATATTGTCCAGAAAAGCGGCAGTTGGTTCTCTATGGGTGAGGAACGCATCGGTCAGGGTAAGGACAGTGTTAAGACTTTCCTGATGGCAAATCCCGACATCGCCCAGCAGGTTGAGGAGCAGGTTCGCCAGAACCTGCTGAGCAATAGTCCTTCTGCAACAGCCGCAGCACGGGCAGCAGAGCGCCCGGTAGCGGTCAGCGCAGACGATTTTAACGATGAGGATTGATTCCATTTCTGCGCAACCAGACAGGGCAGGCAGGTATAAGGTAGCCTTTTCAGAGGGTACGGTCCTTCGGCTGTATCGGCAAACGGTTCAGGATTTTGGGCTTTATACCGGGCTGGAACTGTCTGACCAGCAGTTTGAGGACTTAAATACTGCCGCCGGTGCAATGTCTGCGAAGATGCGTGCCGTGCGGATTGTGTCTGCATCCAATGTTTCTAAGGGAGATTTGGAGCAGCGGCTCATTCGCAAAGGGGAAGACCCGGATCAGGCAAAGCAGGCAGTTGCCTGGATGGCGGATATGGATCTGCTGGACGATGAAAAGACCGCACAGCAGATCGTGGAAAATTGTATCCGCAAGGGCTATGGTATCGCCCGGGCAAAGCAAGCCCTGTACGAAAAACGGATTCCAAAGGCGTACTGGCAAGGTGCGCTGGAGGATTACCCGGATCAATCGGAACACATTTTAACATTCCTTCGCGCCCGGTTGTCAGATAACTGGGAGGAGCGGGATCTGCGCAGAGCAATTGACGGCTTGATTCGCAGAGGTCATAGTTATGGTCAGATCCGTCAGGTGCTGCAAAATATGCAGTTGGACACGGAACTGATGGAGGAAGAATAAATGGCAAATATCGGCTTTATTTCTTTAGGTTGTGCCAAAAATCAAGTGGACTGCGAACGGATGATGTATCGGGTGCAGGAAGCCGGGTTTACAGTCTGTCCGGATGTGATAGGCTGTGATGCAGTGGTGATCAACACTTGCGGTTTTATCGACTCTGCAAAGTCAGAAGCCATAGACCACATCCTGCAAATGGGCCAACTGAAGGAGCAGGGACTACTTGGAAAAATTCTGGTCACCGGCTGCTTGTCCCAGCGGTATCAGGAGGATATTCTCCGGGAACTGCCGGAAGTGGATGGCGTTTTGGGTACGGGCAGTTACACACAGGTTGTGCCTGCTTTGGAAAAAATTCTCAGCGGGGAAACTGTCCTTGACTTTGGTTCCATTGATGCACCGGAGGAGGAAACGGGTAGAATTCTTACCACACCGGAACATTATGCATTTTTGAAAATCGCAGAAGGCTGTGATAACCGCTGTGCCTACTGTATCATTCCCCACCTGCGAGGTAAATTTCGCAGCCGCCCAATGGATGATGTTTTGTATGAAGCGCGACTTCTGGCAGATAATGGTGTTAAGGAACTGATCGTTGTTGCCCAGGACACCAGCCGTTACGGAACAGACCTTCCGGGCAAACAGCGCCTGCTTCCCGAATTGCTGGAAAAACTTTGCCAGATCGATGGTTTCCACTGGATTCGCATTCATTATGTTTATCCCGATGAGATTGACGATGAACTGATCGAAGTGATCGCATCCCAGCCGAAGATCGTTAAGTATCTGGATATCCCCATTCAGCATTGCAACAGTAAGATCCTGAAACGGATGAACCGTCGGGGCGACGGCCCGTTTCTGGAGGCACTGTTTGCAAAACTGCGCGAAAAGATTCCGGGTCTTGTGCTTCGTACCAGCGTGATCACCGGCTTGCCCGGTGAGGGCGAAGAGGAATTTGCAGAACTTTGCGAATTCCTGAAACGCCAGCGCCTGGAACGGGTGGGCGCATTTCCTTTCTCACCGGAGGAGGGGACTGCTGCAGCGGAAATGGACTATCCGGACAGCAGCATCGCTCAGCAACGGGCCCAGATCATTGAAACCATCCAGTCCCGGATTATGGACAATTGGAATGAAAGACTGATTGGCACGACCTTCGAAGTGCTTGTGGATGGCTATGATGAAGAATTTGAGCAGTTTTACGGCCGCACCTATGCAGACTCTCCGGATATTGACGGCAGAGTTTGGATCGCATCTTCAGAGGCAATCGTCGAAGGGGAATTTGTGAAGGTTTGTATTGACGGATTGATCGACGGAGATTTGTCCGGCTACATTGTGGAGGAATGACAAATGACAACTGCAAGTAAAATTACGCTGATCCGCGTGGCATTTATCCCGGTGTTTATGGTGCTGATGTATTTAAGCGGCGGCACCCCGGGACTTTGGATGTATTTGGGATTGGCGGTATTTGTGATCGCAAGCCTTACAGATTATATCGACGGCCATATCGCACGAAAGTACAATCAGGTCAGTGACTTTGGTAAATTTCTGGATCCTCTTGCGGATAAACTTCTGGTAATCGCCGCAATGTGTATGTTCTGCCAGTGGGGCAAATTTGAAGCCTGGGCGCTGATGATCGTGCTGACCCGGGAATTCGCTGTTACCGGCCTGCGTCTGGTCGCAGCCCCCAAGGGAACTGTGATTGCTGCCGGCAAGAGCGGTAAGTTCAAGACCGCCAGTACCATGATCGGCCTGTGCGTTATGATGGCTTTCCCGGCAGCTGCTGTGCTGAACTGGGTGAT
>JAZNDD010000119.1:0-11747 GCA_045587865.1 Faecousia sp. | reverse complement strand
GGTGTCGGGCTTCAGTTCCGGATAAGCGGGGTCAGCACCTTCCCGGTAAGCAGTCAGAACGAAAGTCTTGTCCAGCTTGTTCCGGTCAGCGCCGAAGATGGCAGACTCGGGACCAACCATCAGAGCCGCACGGCCGTCGGCAGAGATGGCCACGCCTGCACGCTCAAACAGGGGCCAGAAGCCGGAGAAGTACCGGGGATTTGCATAGTCAGCCTCGTTGCCGTTGACGATCAGGGCATCCAGACCTTCTCTTGCGATGATGGCAGCAGCACGCTGCACTCTTTCCTTATACTCGTGATCGGGAATACAAATTCTTGCCATTTTAAGTTCCTCCTATATATTTTTATTATTCACAATAGCCGGGGGTGGTATAGAAATGTACTTCTCTGGGTTCTGCACGGCCATACTGGGCAACAACAGGCACATCGCTTTCCAGCATAATGGCGTATTGCTCCTCAAACTGGGCAGTAAAGTTACCAAAGTCGCATTCTTTGTTGGTACGCAGACAGCGCACCCGCATTGCATCTACTTGTGTAGTAAAACTGACGGGATCTTTGTCTGTGTAGATCAAGGTGATTTTAATGTTTGCCACATGGTCGCTCACATTGGTGATAATGATGGATTCGTGACCGGGAATGAGATTCACGCCCTCCGGGGGCAGTTCTGCATCCGGAAAGATCCATACTTTTTTTCCGTAAGCCATAAGTTACCTCCTGTGCATAGTTTTACAATTAAATATTAACATACCTTTTTTATAAATGCTATGGGTCAATTCGTTCATTATATTGTAAATTCGTTCTTAAAATAAGTCGGTAAGGGATGCGTGCATAGGGGGAATTTATATAAAAACATTGTAAATTTGTTCAGAACACATAGACTGTTGCATATTAAAATAACTTGATGTATAATACAAAGAAAAAGGGGGCCCGCTTATGCTGCAGATGAATACCGGTGGTTTGTACGGCGTTTTGCGGGATTTTTATGTTTTAACCGGCAACCGAATCGGAATAATGGATAAAGATTTTCAGGAAATTATGTCCTATCCTGTGGAACACGGCGGCTTTTGTGCGCTGGTACATAAAGACCCGGAAGGCGTCAAAAAATGTGCCGCCTGTGACCGGGAAGGTTGCGGAAAATGCGCCAGAAAAAAAGCCCTGATCAGTTATCGCTGCCACGCAGGATTGACGGAAGTATTCCTGCCTGTTTTCGATAAACACGGCGTTCTGGCCTATATCGGCTTTGGACAGATCGTTCCCAAAGAGGATGAACTTGCAGCCAGAGACTATGTCCGTAAGTGCTATCCTCAGTATGCAGACCAGGTGGATATTATCCCGGCAAAATCTGCAGAAGAGATCAGTGCTGCAGCAACGATCCTGCAGACGATCGTTGCCTATGTGATGACAAACCGCTGGATCACACCGGAAAAAACGGAGTTTATTGAGCAACTGGACCGGTATATTAAAGATCACCTGAATAAGGGGATCAGTATGAATGAGGTCTGCGCAGCATTTTGCATCAGCCGCACCCAACTATACAAAATATCTCTGGATTATTTGGGCTGTGCGCTCTCGGAATATATCCGCCGGCAGCGGATCTATCACGCCCAGGAAATGCTGAAGGAAACGGAAAAGACGGTAACAGAAATCGCAGGGGATGTGGGCTTTTCAGATTATAACCACTTCTCCCGACTGTTCAAAAAATATAACGGATGCTCTGCAAGGGAGTATCGGATGCACTATCGTTAGGGAGGGAATTTTCTTGAAGAAGCGAAATTTACTGGCTTTTGATCTGGGTGCCAGCAATGGCCGTGCCATTTTGGGGCAATTTGATGGAGAACGCATTGTAATGCAGGAACTGCATCGCTTTGAAAACCATTATGTCGAGATGAACGGCGTTTTTTACTGGGATACACCCTATCTGTACGACCAGTTAAAAACCGGACTGCTGAAATTCAAGCAAGGCAATTTTGGCGACCTGGATGCCTTTGGCATCGACACCTGGGGCGTTGACTACGGCCTTTTGGACAAAAACGGCCAGTTGGCAGGCGTACCCCGTTCTTACCGCCTGGGCACCCAGGAAGACATTGATGCCGTGAAGGAAAAGATCCCTGCGGAAGTCCTTTACAGCAGAACCGGCATCGATACAAGCCTTACCTTTAATACGCTCTATCAACTCTACCGCCGGGTACGGGAAGAGGATCCTGCTTTGCAGATCGCAGATACAATGCTTCTGACACCGGATCTGCTGGGATATTTCCTGACCGGAGAAAAGGGTACGGAATATACCATTGCCACTACAACACAACTTTATAATCCGACGACAAAAGACTGGGATTGGGAAACCATCGACCGGTTGGAAATTCCAAAGCATATTTTCACAAAGATCGACAAAACCGGAACCATTCGCGGGCATCTGCGTAAGGAGATCTGCGAAGAGATCGGCATCAATCCTGCAGCCTTTGTTGCAGTAGGCAGTCACGATACCGCTTCTGCGGTGGCGGCAATTCCCGGCGAAGGCAGTTTTGCCTTCTGTTCCTCCGGAACCTGGTCCCTGTTTGGCGCAGAAATGGATACACCGGATCTGAGCCCGGAGGCGGCGAAAGCAGGTTTCTCCAATGAAGGCACCATTCAGGGCGGCTTCCGTCCGTTGCGTACCATTATCGGTATGTGGATCATTCAGGAATGCCGTCGGGAATGGCTGAAAAATGGAACCGATATCTCCTGGGACGGTGTTGTGCAGCAGGCAATGCAGGCACAGCCCCTGCGGTCTATTATTGATCCGGATGCGCCGGAATTTTATGCCGGCGGCGATATGGAAAAGAAGATCCAGGACTTCTGCCGCAGAACCGGACAGCCTGTGCCGGAAACCATCGGTCAGGTGGCACGCTGTGTCTATGAATCCCTGGCACTGAAATACCGTCACGCCCTGGAGGGCCTGGAAAAAATGAAAGGCCAGCGGATCGATTCGCTGAATATTGTTGGCGGTCCCATCAACAATCGTTTCTTAAACCAGTTGATCGCCAATGCGTTGGATCGTCTGGTAGTGACCGGTCCTGTGGAAGGCGCAGCAATGGGCAATCTTTTGACCCAGGCAATGGCACTGGGCGACATTAAGGATCTTGCGGAACTTCGTCAGGTGGTCCGCAATTCGGAAACGGTAGAATACTGGCAGCCGAATCACACCCAGCAGTGGGAAGATGCCTATAATAAACTTTTAAAATTATTAAAATAAAGGGGAAGGTATTATGAGCGTAGATATGTCAAAATGGGCGCAGATCGCCAAAGAAAATGTTAGCAACAGACCTGCAGGCAACGGCCGTCTGGCAGGTAAGATCACCATTGTTACCGGTGCGGCCCAGGGCTTTGGTAAGGGTATTGCGGAAGAACTTTACAAAGAGGGCGCAACCATTATCGTGGCAGATATGAACCTGCCCCTTGCGCAGCAGGTGGCAAGCCAAATGGGTGAGCGGGCCTGTGCAATTGCAGTGAATGTGTCCGATGAGGAAAGCGTTGCCAATATGGTTGCCCAGACTGTTGAAAAGTTTGGCGGACTGGATATTCTGGTGGCAAATGCCGGCGTTGTCCGTTCCGGTCCTTTGGCAGAGTTTGAAAAGAAGGACTTTGAGTTCGTCACTTCCATTAACTATACCGGTCTGTTCCTGTGCTGCAAATATGCCGCAATCATTATGCAGGCACAGCACCAGGCTGACCCCCAGGCAATGTACGACATTATTGCAATGTCCTCCAAGTCCGGTCTGGAAGGTTCCAATAAGAACTTTGCTTACGCCGGTTCTAAATTCGGCGCAATTGGTCTGGTGCAGAGTTTTGCACTGGAAATGACTGCTTACAATGTAAAGGTCAACGCCATTTGCCCCGGTAACTATTTGGACGGTCCTCTGTGGAGTGACCCGGAAAGGGGACTGTTTGTCCAGTACCTGCAGGCAGGCAAAGTCCCCGGAGCCAAGACTGTGGAGGATGTGCGTCGGTTCTATGAGGCAAAAGTGCCGATGAACAGAGGCTGTTTGCCTGTTGATGTGGCCCGGGCAGTGATGTACTGCGTGGAGCAGAAGTACGAAACCGGTCAGGCGATCCCTGTTACCGGTGGACAGGTTATGCTGAACTGATTGGGAGCGGCTATGATCGATATTACAATTCTCAATAAATTAAACGCACCCACCAAGCAGGAAAGACTTGAAAACCTGAAAGCAATCCTGCCCACAACGGTGTTTCCTCCGGAAGTCCCGGAATATATTAACAATCATATCCATACTACATATTCTTTTTCTCCCTATTCTCCCACTGCAGCCGTATATGCAGCCCGGATGGAGGGACTGTGTACTGCCGGTATCATTGACCACGATTCTATTTCCGGTGCACAGGAATTTCTGGAGGCAGCCGCACTGGTGGGAATGCCGGTGACCATCGGCATGGAATGCCGGGTATCTATGGATGGGACCCGACTGGAAGGCAGACGGACAAACAATCCGGATCAGGTGGGTGTCAGTTATATGACCATCCAGTCTGTTCCCCACGATAAAATTGAGGTGCTTACGGAATTTTTCCGTCCCTACCGCGCCGCCCGTCACGCCCGGAACAGAAAGATGATCCAGCGGATCAATGCACGGATTCCAGATGCCGATCTGGACTATGATAAAGATGTACTTCCCCTGTCTATGGCACAGGAGGAGGGCGGTGTCACCGAGCGGCACCTGATGTATGCCCTTGCCCAGAAACTGATGGAACTGGTGGGCAAAGGGGAAACAATGGTGGAAAAACTGAAGACTATGGGCCTGAGCCTTTCGGAAAAGCAGGAAAAGCAAATGCTGGATACCCAGTATCCGTTCTATGCGTATGATCTGCTGGGAATATTGAAAAGTGCCTTTGTGCCGAAAATTTTTGTGGACGCCACTGACGAATGCCCGAAGCTTTCCCAAATGGTAAAATTATGTAGTGACATTGATGCCTATTTGTGCTATGCTTATTTAGGCGATGTGGAAGACAGTGTTACCGGTGATAAGAAAGCCCAGAAATTCGAAGACGATTATTTGGAAGATGTGTTTGAATGTCTGAAAGAAGAGGGGGTAAAGGCAGTAACTTATATGCCCACCCGAAACACCGAAAAGCAGTTAAACCGGCTGAGAGATTTGTGCCAGCAGTATGGAATGTTCCAAATTTCCGGTGAGGATATCAATTCTCCCCGGCAGAGTTTTGTGATCAAAGCAATGGAAAATCCCATTTTTGCAAACTTGATCGAAGCCACCTGGAAACTGATCGAACACGAAAAAAACTAATGAAGGGAAGCAAAACAAAATGAAAATGAAAGCAGTAAGAATTCACGGCAAGATGGACCTGCGTATGGACGAGGTGACTTTGCCGGATGTGGGCCCGGACGATGTGCGTATCCGTGTGGTGTCCGATAGCCTGTGTATGTCCAGTTATAAGGCAGCAGTGGAAGGCGGCGATCATAAGCGCGTGCCCGACAACTGTGATGTCAACCCCACCATCGTAGGTCACGAGTTCTGCGGTGATATTGTACAAGTGGGTGCAAATTGGAAACATAAGTATAAAGTTGGGGATAAGTTTGTAATTCAGCCTGCCCATTTCCATAAGGGTAGCCAGATGGCTCCCGGCTATTCCTATGGCTACTGCGGCGGCGATGCCCAGTACGGCAATGTACCCATCGAAACCTTGCTGGAAAATTGCCTGCTGCCCTATGCATCTGATACATACTACTACGGCTCTCTGGCAGAACCCTTAAGTTGTGTCATTGGCACATTCCACGCAATGTACCACACCAAGGCGGGTTCTTATGTCCACGAAATGGGCATTAAAGAAGGCGGCAAGATGGCTTTGCTTGCCTCCGTTGGACCTATGGGTCTGGCTGCGATTGACTACGCCATCCACTGCGATCGCAAGCCCTCTTTGCTGGTGGTTACCGACATTGATGAAGCAAGACTGGAGCGTGCTGCTTCCATTTACACCGTTGAGGAAGCCAAGAAAAACGGCATTGAACTGCACTATGTGAACACCCGTATGGAAAACGCAACCGAATACCTGCGTTCTCTTACCGGCGGCACCGGTTATGATGATGTGGTCTGTTTTGCACCTGTAAAGCCTGTTATCGAGCAGGCTGACGATATTCTGGGCTTTGACGGCTGCCTGAACTTCTTTGCAGGTCCTACCGATAGCCAGTTCAAAGCACCCTTTAACTGGTATAATGTCCACTATTTGTATACCCACGTGGTAGGCACTTCCGGCGGTAACACCAACGATATGCAGGAAGCCATCGCTATGATGAACGCAGGCAAACTTAACCCCTCTGCGCTGGTTACCCACATCGGCGGTCTGAATGCGGTTATCGACACCACCTTGAATCTGCCCAAGATCCCCGGCGGCAAGAAACTGATCTACACCCAGATCGACCTGCCTTTGGCAGCCATTGCAGACTTTGCGGAACTGGGCAAGACCGATCCTCTGTTCGCAGAACTGGATCGCCTGTGCAAGGAAAACAGCGGCCTGTGGAATCCGGCAGCAGAAAAGTACCTGCTGGCAAACGCCAAGGCAATTTAATAGCAATCGAACAACAGGGCCCGTTGCTTTTTGCAACAGGCCCTTGCTTTTTTAGAAATGTGACGGCTTGGGACTTCTTTGGCACTTTGAAAAAGGCGCGTTGCAAAATGATGCAATGCGCCCATTTTACGCGGTTACTAACAAATTACAAACGGGTCAATTTGTACCGCGCGTAAAAGTTTGGAAAACAATACGATTTTTGTAGCGAAATCCATGGACTTATTCAATAAAGGGCTTTCCATAATTATCACCTCATTTTTATGGTAAAACAGTATAACAAAAAAAGCAAATTATAAATCATCCGCGAAGCGGATACCGCATCTTTTCACTGTTCACTATTAGCTATTCACTGGTAACGACAATTTCATTTTTGAGTGAAGAGAGAAAAGTAAAGAGAGAAAAGAGAAGAGAACAAAAAGAAACGACAATTCCTTAATAGAAATTGTCGTTTCTTTTTGGTGACCCGCCGGAGATTCGAACTCCGGACCCATTGCTTAAAAGGCAATTGCTCTGCCAACTGAGCTAGCGGATCTTGTGGCTGGGATGGCAGGATTTGAACCTACGAATGCCAGAGTCAAAGTCTGGTGCCTTACCGCTTGGCGACATCCCAATCTTAGCGGCGCCGGGCGCCGGACACACAGAGCATTATAACACGGACAATCTTCTTTTGCAACAATTTTTTTTAATTATATGAAAAAAGATTTTTCCCATAGAAAACTGGAAGATTCCTTCCCTTGACTATTCCCTGTTGGATGTTATAATATACACAAAAAATGTGGTTTTTATCAGATAACAGGAGGTAAAACAATGAGAGGCATCCCTTCTCTGATTACAGATATTCGGAAAAAAGTATTTACGGAAGTAGCCCGTATGGCTTATGCTGGAAAAGGCTACGAAAAGGTAGACGAACTGCCTTATATTATTGTACCCGGCGACCGTCCGCTACACCGGGAATCGGTCTTTCTGGAGCGCGCAATTGCCAGTGAACGGGTGCGTCTTGCTATGGGCCTTAATTTGCGCCCCATCCAGACCCGTCACCTGATGACGGAGGGTATGGATCAGGCGGCTATTGCGGAGCAGTACTATGAACCGCCGCTGATCAATATTATTCCCTATGCCTGCCACGCCTGTCCTACCAACCAGTACCGGGTTACAGAAAGCTGCCAGAACTGTTTGGCGGCATCCTGTCAGAAAGTGTGTCCGAAAGATGCGATCTCCTTTGTAAACGGTAAAAGCCGTATTGACCCGGAAAAGTGCATCAAATGCGGCAAATGTGCAAAGGCCTGTCCTTACCACGCCATCATTCATATGGAACGCCCCTGTCAGGCGGCCTGCGGTATGGATGCCATCGAGCAGGATGAGTATGGCAGAGCGGTGATCAACCAGGATAAGTGCGTTGCCTGTGGCCAGTGCCTGGTCAGTTGCCCCTTTGGTGCGATTGCAGATAAGGGTCAGATCTATCAGGTTATCCAGTCCATTTTGCAGGGTGACAAGGTAATTGCCATTGTAGCGCCTGCATTTATTGGTCAGTTCGGCAAACACTCCACCCCCGGTAAGTTCATTGCCGCAATGAAAAAACTGGGCTTTGCCCGGATCGTGGAAGTGGCAGTGGGTGCAGATATTTGTACCATTGAGGAAGCCAAAGACTTTCTGGAGAAAGTCCCCGCCCAGCAGAATTATATGGCAACTTCCTGCTGTCCTGCCTGGCACTCTATGATTTATAAATTGTTCCCCGGAGAAGCCCAGAATATTTCTATGACCTTGACGCCTATGGTCTTTACAGCCCGGCTGATGAAGAAAAAATACCCCGGCTGCAAGGTGGTGTTTGTTGGTCCTTGTGCGGCAAAAAAACTGGAAGCCATCCGGGCGGATATCCGCTCCGATGTGGACTTCGTGCTGACCTTTGAAGAATTACAGGGTATGTTCGAAGCAAAAGAGATCGACTTTGAGACGATCGAGCCGATGTATGACTTAAATGAAGGTTCTGCTGCAGGCCGCGGTTTTGCGGTGTCCGGCGGTGTTGCCGGTGCAGTTGCAAGTTTAGTTAAGGAGAATAACCCCGGCACACAGGTCCTGACTGCAAGGGCAGAGGGCCTGCGGGATTGCCGTAAACTAATGACACTGGCTAAGGCAGGAAAATATAACGGCTACCTTCTGGAAGGTATGGCCTGTCCCGGAGGCTGTGTAGCAGGCGCAGGAACGCTGCTGCCGGTGGAACTGGCTGCGGCAGTAGTTGGCCGCTATCAAAAAGAAGCGGATATGGAAAGTCCAATGGACAGCGCCTATCTGGAACAAAGTGAAGATTTGGATTAAGCAATTGGGCCCGTTGTATTTTGCAACGGGCCCGTGTTAATAATTGTTTTTTTGAATTTTTGTGTTTCCTCTTGCGAATATGACCCAATTTCTGTATAATAAATAAAAAACAGCAAATGAGGGAATAACCAAATGGAAAACCAATCAAAAATTGAAAGAGTAACAACGGAGCGCAAGCATACGCAGTGTATGTTTTTGCTGCTGATCCCGGTGTTTTTCTTCAGCACATACCTGTATATGGGAAAGCGCAGCAAACAGTCCGGTTATACGAAAATGGGTGTTTTCTACGGAATCTCCAGTCTGGTGACCTTTATCATTTCAATGCTGGGTCTTGTGTGGCCGATCTTATTGTACGGATTTATCTCCCATCTGATCGTGTGGGTTCTGTGTACCTTCCACGCACTCAATGCCAGACATCAGTACCAGCAGTTTGCCCAGTGGGAGTTTGAGGACGAAAAGGGCCGTTCCCAACTGGTATATCAGGAGTCTTTCCGCCGCCAGTGTAAATACTGGTGCTTCTGGGATTGCATCCCGTTGCTGGGCGGTCTTGCCACCTATATCCTGGGAAAGAAGATGAAGAAACCGGCCATCAAATGGATTGGAATTTTGTCCACACTGTTGGTTGTTGGTCTGTATTTTTATCTGACGATGTTTGAGCAGGTAACAAGCGGTGTGCTGGCAGTAATGGCACTGGTAATTGCCTATTGCAGTATTTGTGTCCACCCCCTGTTGTTTGGTTATTATTTTGAAGAATATATGGATGCTTCTGCCGCCCAGTGGGAAGAGGATATCCGGGAATATCCCCAGATTGAGGATAGGTCCTGGCGCATCCGCAACAGCATCTGGCAGGTTTTGACCTGTGTGCCTTTCTTTGGAACACTGGGTCTTTACTGGGCTGGTATTACCCGTGAAAACGGTAAAGTGCTGCTCAAAGCCACAATCCTTCTTTTCTTAGAAGTGGTGTGCCTGGCAGGTCCTTCTGCTATTGCAGGAAATGCCCAGTTGATACAGGCATATCCGTTTATGGAAGGCGTAGCGGTAGGCCTCAGTTCCCTGTGGATTTTTGCCTATGCACTGATCGTGTTTACAGGTGCCTGCATCCGTCAGGAAATGCTTCGTATCCGGGCAATCCAGGAAATTCAGTTCTAAGAAGAATTGCATATCGGTTTTTTTGGCAACATTTTCCGCTTCATTTTTTGCCTACGCTAACATATACTGTTAGGAGCGCAAAATCGGAAGGAGGAAATGAGATGAAAGATCCGTATATTGGTATTGAAGATTTGCTTTTTGACGAGGACGGTGGCCGTCCCAGTGAAAGATAATGGATAGGGGGCTGCCTCAAAATGTATGAGGCGGCCCCAAAAACGATTATTGATAAAATCCATAGATTGACGATTGGGAGAAAATCTGGTAAACTGAAGAAAATTAAAAAGGAGCAAACCCAATGAAAAAGACTGTATTAAGAGAATATGCCCGTCTGATCGCCCGGGTTGGCGTCAATGTGCAGAAAGGCCAGGAAGTTTTGATCCACGCAGATCTGGACCAGCCGGAATTTGTGAAAATTCTGGTGGAAGAGTGCTATAAGGCAAAAGCAAAGGAAGTGACTGTCCTTTGGGATTACCAGCCCCTCCAGAAGATCCACACCCGCTACCAGACGGTTAAGACTTTGGGCGAAGTGAAGCAGTGGCAGAAGGAACGGCAGCAGCATTACTGCGATGTGCTTCCTTGCCGTATCCACCTGATCAGCGAAGATCCGGACGGCTTGAAAGGCGTTAATATGAAAAAGTTGTCCCAGGCGCGGCAACTGACCTATCCCATTTTGAAGCCTTATATCGACCAACGGGAAAATAAGCAGCAGTGGTGCATCGCTGCCGTTCCCGGCGCTGCCTGGGCAAAGAAAGTGTTCCCGGGCCTTCCTAAGGGCAAGGCTATGGAAAAACTGTGGGAGGCAATTTTGTTTACTTCCCGTGTTAACGAAGATCCCATCGGTGCCTGGGAAAAGCACAATGCAGACCTGAAGGCACGGTGCGATTACCTGAACAGCCTGGGCATCCAAAGCCTGCACTATACTGCCGATAACGGCACAGACCTGACCGTGGGTCTTATTGAGCAGAGCCGTTTTTGCGGCGGTGGAGATACCAGCCTCCAGGGGATTTACTTTAATCCCAACATCCCCACAGAGGAATGTTTCATTTCTCCCAAGCGGGGAGAGGCAGAGGGTATTGTCTATTCCACAAAGCCCCTTAGTTATCAGGGTCAACTCATTGAGAACTTCTGGATGCGTTTTGAAGGGGGCAAGGTGGTAGAAAGCGGCGCACAAAAGGGAGCAGATTTGCTATCTACCCTGATTGGTATGGACGAGGGTGCTGCCTACCTGGGCGAGTGTGCCCTGGTTCCGGAAAAGAGCCCCATTGCCGAAAGCGGTTTGCTGTTTTATAATACTTTGTTCGATGAGAATGCGGCCTGTCATTTGGCAATCGGTATGGGCTTTGCCGATACCATTGTGGATTTCCAGAATAAATCTCTGGAAGAGTGCAGAGCACTGGGCATTAACGATTCTATGGTCCACGAGGACTTTATGATCGGTTGCAGTTCTATGAATATCGATGCCAAGACCCGCGATGGCAAGACCGTTCCCATCTTCCGTAACGGCAACTGGGCCTTCTAAGTTTGCACCGCACCATACGCCTCCCTCTGAGGAGGGAGGTGGCAAAAACCGGCACCTTCCTGCCGATTTTTGAGGTCAGGAGAGAATATGAAAGCGCACAGCAAGCAGATTATTCTGCTGACAAAACGATAGTTTTTTGAAAAATAAAGAAAATACGAAAAAAATAAAAAAAACACTTGCAATTCCAAATTATCTGT
>JAZNDD010000118.1:0-57037 GCA_045587865.1 Faecousia sp. | reverse complement strand
TATGCGGCTGGATCCTTTGGGCAATGCCACCCGTGCAGAATGTGCGGTAATGCTGAAAAACTTTATGTCGCAATTTAATCCGTAAAAGCATTAATGGCGCGTGCATAGCACGCGCCATTAAATCATTTCGTTATTTTTCTGCTGACAGCGCTTCTTTCAGCGCTTTTGCTAATTGATCGGGACAGGAAGTTTGTTTCATACCGCATTTTGTGCCTTCCAGTCGTTCAATCACAGTATGGACATCCATTCCTTCCACAAGAGAGCCAATTCCTTTCAGATTGCCGTTACAGCCGCCCAGGAATTGAACGTTTTTCAGTTTTTCATCCTCAATTTCAAAAAATATTGCCTGAGAACAAGTTCCCTTTGTTTTATACTGATACTGCATATTGTTATTCCTTTCATAGTTTCGATTTTCTATATTATAAGCGAGAATTCCAATTCCTGCAAGAGCGAATTATTTCCCTTGGACCGGTTATTCTATGCTTATAGGAGGTAATGATATGGATGAAAAGAAAAATGCAGATATGAAACAGCAGGAACGGGAACAAATCATTGAACTTGGTTCTGATATTACGCGCAGCAGCAAGGGAAATATCTATACATTGACAATCATCGGACAGGTTGAAGGTCATCAGGTATTGCCGGAAACTGCAAAAACCACAAAATATGAGCATATTTTGCCTCTTTTGGCCGGTATTGAAGAAAGTGATGAGATCGATGGCCTTTTGTTGCTGCTCAATACCGTCGGCGGTGATATTGAAGCAGGACTTGCTATTGCTGAAATGATTGCAGGAATGAAAAAACCAACGGTATCCTTGGTGCTCGGTGGAGGACACTCCATCGGTATTCCTCTGGCGGTTTGTACGAAAAAATCCTTTATTACACCCACAGCGAGTATGACTGTTCATCCGGTTCGAATGACTGGGCTTGTGGTCGGCGCTCCACAGACTTTTCGATATTTTCAAAGAATTCAGGAGCAGATTGCAGACTTTGTTACGGAAAATTCCGGAATCTCAAAAAAACAATTTGAAAGTTATATGATGGCAACCGGTGAAATGGCGACGGACGTAGGAACGATCCTGTACGGAAAAGAAGCCGTTGCATCCGGTCTGATCGATAAATTAGGTGGGTTGAGTGATGCGTTGTCTTCCTTGCATAAAATGATCGATAAAAACAGAAAGAATCAATAATTTTTCAATCCCTACTGGAAATTTCAATAAATATATGATATCATTATTGTGAAGAAATTTTGGGAAAGGAGATTGGCGGCACGATGAACATTTTGCAATATGTTTTATATGGACTGATTTCAGGTTTGTCTGAACTTCTGCCAGTCTCTTCCCAAGCCCATCAAGCCCTAATGCTCCATCTTTTCGGAGCGGATGCCAGAATGCCTTTGCTGGATCTTTTGGTACATAGTTCCATTCTTTTTGCATTGTTGACTGGATGTAGGGCAACGATTTCCAGAATTCGCCGCGAAAAGATCCATTTATCCCATAGTCGCAGAGGGAAGAGGGCAATTAGTGAAAGTGCCTACGAATTGCGTTTGATCCGTAGTGCAACGGTACCGATGTTAATCGTTTTTTTGATTTATGTCTTCACCAGAAGAATGGAAAGTAATCTGACAGCAGTGGCTTTGATGTTTTTGATCAATGGCATTATTCTCATTATACCTGAGTATACGCGTCAGGCAAACAAAAATGCAAGTTATATGTCCAGTCTTGATAGCATTGTAATTGGCATTTTAGGTGGACTGAGTGCCCTGCCGGGTATATCCAGAATCGGTGCAATCAGTTCTTATGCCTTGATAAGGGGCGCAGATCGTCAACGGGTTGTAAACTGGGCATATTTATTAAGCATCCCGGTTTTAATACTATTGTGCTTGATTGATTTTATTCTCATTTTTAGCACCGGCATTGGAGGCATCAATTTTGTTGCTATCATTGGTTATATACTTTCTGCCGGTTTTGCATACTTGGGTGCATACTTGAGTATCTCTTTTGTTCGATTCCTGACTGCACGCACCGGCTATTCGGGTTTTGCATACTATTGCTGGGGCGCAGCAATGTTTTCCCTGATTCTATTCTTGATTGTTTAATGGAGGATACTATGGCAGATAATAAGAAAAAATCACAAGCGGAAAGAGCGGCTGCCAATATCAAGCACACGAAAAAGACACGCAAAGGAAATGATAGCACTTCAACAAAGAAGGATCAAAAGAATATAAAGCCTGAAAATGTTGAAAAAGAACGGAAGATTCCTGTTCGTGTTATCACTGCAGTTAGTTTTTTAGCAGTGTTCATTGTCCTGTTGGTTTCTGTTTTGCAACCTGAAGGTGCGATTGTTAAATTTGTGCGGGATAAAATGATTTATGGTCTTATCGGAAAAGCAGGCTTCTATGTTGCGATTCCTGCGTCTCTTTACTTATTTGTGATCCACGCATTTAGTGGAAAGCGACCTGTAATGATGCGGACGATTTGTCTGTTCCTTTTTGTTCTGATTTGCGGCTGTATTTCCCACCTGACAATGGATCGTGATAACTTACTGCAAGTGGGTGCGCTTTACACTGGCGGCATCAACGGAACTGCCGGCGGCTTAATTTGCGGCTTATTTACCAAGTTGTTTAATTGGGCCTGTGGATCCATTCTTTCTTATATTATTTTCATCATCGCCGGAATTATCACCCTTCTGGGAAGTATGAATATTACGATTACCGGCATTATCCGTGCGATCCAGAACCGCCCCAGAGCAGACTGGGAAGACGAAGAAGTTGAGGAGCGCCCCGAGCCTGCCACACTGATTGTTAATCATATCGCCAACAAACGGATCGAACACATTGAAAATCGTCGCAATCAGGCTGCTGAGGCATCTGCTGAAACAAATCATAAGGCTGCTGAAATTATGCGCCAGATCGACGGGGATGTGGAAACGCCTGTTGCAGCTGCTTCTGTTCCTGCAACCAGCGAGGTCATTTCCGAATTGGCTCCAGAGGTTGACGATATTCCGGAAGTGATGCCGGTCTTCGAACCGGAGAAGATTTCCGAAATTGCACCTGAGATCGTAAAGGAAGTGAAAGCTGATAAGGTTACCGCAAAGGAAGCTAAAGAATCTGCGATCGAAGTTGCGATGGAAATTGAAGAGGCTGCGGCCACACCAGCGCAGGATTATTGTTTTCCGCCCATCGACCTTTTGAAACTCCCGGTAGATGGAGGCGCAGACGGTACGGCTGAAATGCGGGAAAACTCCAGGCGGCTCAACGAAACCCTTGCCAGTTTCAAAATTGAGGCACATATCATAAATGTTACCCGCGGACCAAGTGTTACCCGTTATGAAGTGGAACTGGAAAAGGGCGTGCGTCTAAGCAAACTGACTACTGCTGCAGATGATATTGCCTTAAGTTTAGGCGCTACCGGCGTGCGTATTGCTGCAATTCCCGGAAAAATCTCTGTGGTTGGTATTGAAGTTCCCAACAAGGCAGTTACCACAGTTTCCTTGCGGGAAGTGATTGATTCTCAGGACTTTTCCAAGGCAAAGTCCAAGTCTTCATTTGCAGTAGGTAAAGATATTGGCGGCAACTGTATTGTTGGCAATATCGCAAGACTGCCACATATGCTGATTGCCGGTACAACTGGTTCCGGTAAGTCTGTTTGTATGAACTCTATTATCATTTCATTGCTTTATAAAGCAAGTCCTGATGATGTCAAACTCATTATGGTTGATCCCAAAATGGTTGAATTGGGTATTTACAACGGAATTCCACATTTGCTGATCCCTGTGGTTACCGATCCTAAAAAAGCGGCTGGTTCTTTGCAGTGGGCCGTTTCTGAAATGATGCGACGCTATAAGACAATGTCTGACGCCGGTGTCAGAGATTTGGAATCCTACAATAGCATTGTGGAAAGTCAGGAAGATGCCGGACACAAACTTCCTCAGGTTGTTGTCATTATCGACGAATTGGCTGACTTGATGCTGGTTGCAGCAAAGGAAGTGGAAGAATCGATCTGCCGCATTGCCCAGATGGGTCGTGCCGCCGGAATTCATCTGATTATTGCTACCCAGCGCCCCTCTGCAGATGTCATTACCGGTCTGATGAAGGCAAATATTCCTTCCAGAATTGCGTTTGCCGTTGCCTCTGCAATGGAATCACGTATTATTCTGGACACCCAGGGCGCGGAAAAACTGGTGGGCAAGGGCGATATGCTGTATGCTCCAATTGGAAACGGTAAACCTAAACGTGTACAGGGTTGTTTCGTCAGCGATCCTGAAGTTGAAGCAGTTGCAACCTATGTGAAGAATAATTTCACTACAAATTATGACCAGCAGGTACTGGATGAAATCGAGCGGAAAGCAGCGCAGACCGGTAATAAGACCGCTGCAGCCGACCCGGAACCCAGTAGTGATGAATTGGGCGGCGATGAAATGCTCCCAGCGGCTGTGGACGTTATTCTGGAAACAGGACAGGCATCTGTTTCTATGCTTCAGCGCCGTTTGAAACTGGGCTACGCAAGAGCTGCCAGAATTGTAGATGAAATGGAAGAAAAGGGAATTGTTGGTCCTTTCCAAGGAAGTAAACCCAGATCGATCCTGATCACAAAGGAACAATGGGAAACAATGCGTTCCGGTCAAAATGCGCAAATGGATTTTGATGATCTGGAAAGTGATTCAGAAGGTATTGAGGATTTCTAATTATCTATTCCGGTGGTAAGCCCGTTTTAGAACCAGCCGGATAACCGGCAAATAATATGCATCGCATCCGGAATGCCGGAGCGACAGCAAGGAGGAATTTATTTTGAGTACGAAAATCAAAAAAATGGTGACGCTTGCTTTGCTAATTGCAATAATTGTGGTATTGCAAATGACTGCAGGTATGTTGCCAACACCAGGCGGCGTAAATCTATCCTTTGTTTTGATTCCAATTGTGATTGGTGCTGCACTATATGGACCTGGTTCCGGTGCGTTGTTGGGAGCAGTGTTTGGGTTGCTGGCATTTTATTATTCTGCAACCGGTGCAGATGCGGTTGGATTTGCTATATTTGCAACCAGCCCCATTGGCTGCTTGCTTATTTGCGTTATTAAATCTGGCGTTGCTGGATTTACAGCCGGTCTTGTGTATAAATTACTTTCGAAATACAATGACTATATCGCAATGCTTTGTGCATCAATTGTTTGCCCTGTATTGAATACCGGCATTTTTATGGGATCTGTAGCACTGTTTTTTAAGAACACTACATACGAGTCTGCACCGGATACTTATGTAACAATCGTTTCTATTTTTGGCCTGATTCTGATGTTTAATGCTATTCCGGAACTGATCATTAATATTGTGTTTAGTCCTGCTTCCCAACGAATTATTCGTGCAGCTAAGAAAAATTATTAATTATGTATTTACATTTGCCGAACCTGTTTTTAGGTTCGGCAATTTCTTTTGGGTTCTTTTCTGCTGGAAGGAGAATAGACTTGAGTGAAAGGGGCTGAGTGTATGTTGCCAAGTAGAAAAAAGAAGAATGAAAATCAATCAATCGGTATGGCAATTCTTTCCGGTATTTGTGTTTCTGTGGTTGTGAGTGTGTTGCTGTCAGTCTTTCTGGCGGTTCTGGTTTTAAATGAGCGCGTAAGCGAAAGTGCGATCGGTTACTGTACCGCGCTGATAACGATGATTGGATCATTATCCGGGTGTTTGGCAGCAGGGAAAAAATGTAATGAAAAGTTAGCGATTCTATTTGGCTCAGTAGGGGTTATCTATCTATTTATTCTTGTTGGAATGGGTGTACTGTTTTTTGATGGTGGGTTTCATAATCTTGGACTAAGACTGTTAGCTGCTGGGGTAGGATGTGTAATTTCGTGTGCAATCTGCATAAGAGGGAAGGGAACTAAGCGAAAAAGGAAAAGAGCCTATCGTTAAATTGCACAAACGTATATAGTGGGTAAATATTATTTACCCAAATCAACGCAAAAGAAAGATTTCTTGCAAAAACTATATGTGGTACTTTTGTGTGAATTGACAACCCTATATCTTGAAAATAGTTGAAAATGATAAATTGCATTTTGCAATTAGTATAATTGGTTAACATAATGATGTTAACATAAAAATCGGCATAATCTACAAATAACGCATTTTTATTCGGTTTTGCTTGAAATTTTATTGATTTTGGTGTATAGTATTTTAGCAATCTGTTTTGATGGCTATTTTGCGATTTTGGTAACCTTATTTACTTCTGCATCAAAATCATCAAAGATATATTTGATGTGGAGGGTGCTATGCTTCAAGTTTCACAGAAGACATCTGTTTTTTCCAGGTTGCAATGCAAGAGCAGTGTCATTACTCTTTTAGTTTTATGGTCATTGGGATTTATTTGCGGATTGTATGTTGCTTTATCTGAATCCGATTTGCTATTACCACTGATCCAAAATGCCACAATCACACGTCAATCTATTTTTGGGGTTATTGCAGTCATTTTTATTCCGATTGCAGTTTCCGGTATTTCAATCTACTGTTCAGCCCCTGTAATTATATACATTTATTCCATCTTTAAGGGATTTTGTTTTAGTTTTTGTTTGTGCTGCGTAGCGACGGTTTATGGACACGCTTCTTGGTTAGTTCGGATACTTTTATTGTTTACTGACTCCTGTTCCATCGTCTTTCTTTTATGGCTTTGGTATCGGTGCTTGTGCCTTGAAAGCCATATTGTTCGCAAAGATCTGAGATTTTGTACTATACTTTTAACAGCAATTGGTTTGGTGGATTATTTCTTTGTCTCGCCGTATTTAGTATTGCTGATGAATTACTCTTAGAGGAAAGGTTCGCGTATTCAATGTTGGATTTGATTCAGGCCTATGAAAATTACCTGACAAAGGTAAAGCAGGCATCCTTGAACACAACATCCTCCTATATGCGTGATATTCGCCAGTTCTCCGAATGGCTGCGCGGATTTTCAGGTATAGAAGTGATCGATGCCAAACAACTGAATATTAGCGACTATTTGAGTCATTTAACTGCTGACGGCAGATCTGCAGCAACCGTATCCAGAAGTCTTGCAAGCCTGAAGAATTTTTATCAGTATCTTGTTTCTTCCGGTTTTCTGGAAAAGACACCTGTTACGGATATCCACGTTGACAGGGGAGATAAGAAACTTCCGCAGATTCTTACCGGTAGAGAAATTGAGTTGCTCCTTGCTCAGCCTGCTTGTATCGACGCAAAAGGATACAGAGACAAGGCTATGCTGGAAGTAATGTATGCAACCGGTATGCGTGTGACAGAACTAATCGATTTGGATGTAGATGATGTCAATCTGGATCTGGGTATTATTAAGTGCAATTCTTACAAAAAGTCCAGAACGATTCCTCTTTATCCTGCTGCGTTAAAAGCACTGTCAGCATATTTGCGGGATGTTCGTGATTCTATGTTAGCATCGGATGATGAACCTGCGCTTTTCGTTAATGTGAACGGTGTCAGAATGAGCCGTCAGGGTTTCTGGAAGATTCTGAAGCATTATCAGCAGACTGCACACATTGAAAAGGAAATCACGCCCCACACACTTCGTCACAGTTTTGCAGTGCATTTGCTGGAAAACGGTGCCGATCTCGGTTCTGTGCAAGAACTAATGGGACACTGCGATATTTCCTCCACCCAGATGTACACGCAGATGATCAATCAGAAACTGAAATCCGTATACGAAAAATGTCACCCGAAAGCATAAAAGGTCTATCGAACCAAAACGGAACGATAGACCTTTTTGTTTTGTATAATAGGGAAGTGCATTAAATACCGGTCATAGCCGCCAAAACTTCTACTTCGATTTTTTGAATGCCACGATGCATAGCCAGTGCTTCATCCACATCCACATCTGTAAAGCAGCCATCTTTTGTACAAACAACTCTGTTTGTTTTGCCGGCACGAAGCAATTCAACTGCCATATATCCCATCTTTGTGGCATTGACCCTGTCACGGCCGGTAGGAGCACCACCGCGCTGGATGTGGCCAAGAACCGTAACACGGGGATCTAAATCCAAACCATCCTTGATTTTTGCAGCAATATCAGCGGCAGAACCGGCGCCTTCCGCCACAACGATCATATAGTGGGTAAATCCGTTAAAACGAGCTTGACGAATCTTTTCAATAACATCCTTTTCAAAGTCAATAGGTTCTTCCGGAACGAGAACAGCAGTTGCACCAACTGCCAGACCAACATACATTGCCAGATAACCGGCGTTGCGCCCCATCACTTCAACCACAGAACAACGCTCGTGGGACTGCATTGTATCCCGCAGTTTATCGATGCACTCGATTGCAGTATTTGCGGCTGTGTCAAAGCCAATAGAATAGTTTGTGCAGTTAATATCATTATCGATGGTAGCGGGGATGCAGGCAACATTTACGCCGTGTTTTGATAAGGCTCTGGCGCCACGGAATGTACCATCGCCGCCAATGGCTACGATGCCGTCAAGGCCCAGAAATTTGCAGGTAGATACAGCCTTACGCTGACCCTCTTCAGTCATAAACTCCTTGCTGCGGGCGGTGTAGAGGATGGTACCGCCTCTATTGATAATATGTGAAATGTTTTTCTCGTTCAGACGAATTAAGTCACCGGAAATCAGTCCGTTATAACCGCGGCGAATACCGTAGCACTCAATGCCGTGATACATAGCGGTACGGACAACAGCTCTAACGCAAGCGTTCATACCGGGCGCATCGCCGCCGCTGGTAAGTACACCGATTCTTTTTACACTCATAATGGAAGCCTCCGACAATGTTTTTATATATCATATAACTTTTATTGGAAAATGTAAAGAAAATTATAATTTTCACTTGACTGTAAAGTTGCTTGATAGTATATCATAAGTAACGAAAGGTGGTGCTTTATATGCAAATTCAAACAATTGAAGAAAAGACGGGCTTAGATAGAGCCACGATTCGTTATTACGAGCAAGAAGGACTGATTTTTCCCAAAAGACTGCAAAACGGTTACCGGGATTATTCTGAAAAAAATCTGCAGGATCTTTTGAAAATAAAACTCCTACGCCAAATTGGACTACCTTTGGAATCCATTTTTCAACTTATGGAAGGGAAGGATCACCTGAAATCAGCGCTTGAAAACCAGTTGATCGTTTTAAAAGATCATAAAGCAAAAATCGAAAACGCAGAGACAGTTTGTAAGATGATTCTGCAGGATGATGTAACATTTGAAACAATTGTGCCCAATCGATATTATGTGCTACCCAATAATAAAAAGTGTATAGAAAGTAAGGTCGTTGATATTCCATATACAGAGTTTGAATACGCGCAAGTGCATCCTGTCAGACGATTTTTTGGCAGATACTTAGATCAGATCTTAACTTCCGCAATTCTTATGCTGATCTTTATCGTAATACTGCGTATCCGTCCTTTTGGTGAGGTTCAAACCAGTTTGTTGTCCATTGCAGCATTGTTTCTTTCAATGCCAGTTAATGCACTGTTTCTGTGTTTGCTGGGAACAACACCGGGAAAATTTGCAGTAGGAATTTTCTTAAGGTCACCGGAAGGAAAGAATCCGTCTTTTGTAGATGCTTTGCGGCGGGAATGGGCTGTTTTTCGCTATGGAATGGGTTTTAATCTCCCTGTTTACAATATCGTCCGGTTGATTAAATCCTATAATATCCATACAGATGGCAGAGAATTGGAATGGGATTATGATTGCAGTGTGAACGTGTCCTATGACGAATGGCAACCTAAAAGGACAGTATTTAGTGTAATATTAGCATTAGCGAGCGTAATTACCATTGTATTTGCTTCTTTTAACGCACAATATCCTAAACACCGCAGTACTGAATTAACACTGGCACAATATGCTGAGAATTATAATGATTACGCAAAACAGTTTGATTACATTACATATTTGTCTGCGGAAGGGGAGTGGTATGTACCAGAAGAACATAAAAATGTGATTTCTATTGATGAAGACTATTATTCTGATCATTGGCAGTTTATAACGGATGAACAGCAACGCCTGAAACAAATTAAAATAGAGGTTATCTCAAATTCCAGTCTGATTTTTTGGGGTGGAGGAAAAAATGAACTTGCAATATTGACTGCGGTTATGTCACAACCTGGTACCAACTTTGTTGACGCTAACCAGGTAACGCAAATATTGTACGAATTGAAAGATACCTATTACGACTTCAACGGATTAATCGTTGAGATAGAAAAACAAGAACAAGGCTATGCATCTGAAACACCTACAAAACTGCTGGTGAATATTACATTTCCTTAAAAATAAGCACCGATAAATGTAAAAAAGCATAATTTTTACTTGACTGTAAAGCCGCTTGATAGTGTATCATCAGTAACAAAAGGTGGTGCTTTATATGCAAATTCAAATAATCGCAAAAAAGACAGGCTTAGATAGAGCAACAATTCGTTATTATGAGCAAGAAGGTCTGATATGCCCACAAAGACTGGAAAACGGTTATCGGGATTATTCTGAAAAAAATCTGCAGGATCTTTTGAAAATAAAACTATTGCGCCAAATTGGTCTGTCTGTGGAATCCATTTTTCAACTTATAGAAGGGGAGGGCAACCTGAAATCTGCACTGGAAAATCAGTTGATCGTCTTAAAGGATCATCAGGCAAAAATTGAAAATGCAGAATCTGTTTGTAAGATGATTCTGCAGGATAATGTAACATTTGAAACAATTGTTCCAAATCGATATCTGGTGTTACATAGTGATAAAAAGCACTTAGAATGTAAGGTTATTGATATTCCTTATACAGAATTTGAATCCGCGGAAATACATCCTGTTAGACGTTTTTTCGGCAGATGCTTAGACCAGATCTTAACTTCCGCGATTCTTATGCTGATCTTTATTGTAATATTGCGCATTCGTCCATTTGACGATGCACGGATATCTTTATTTTCCATCGCATCTGTTTTTGTATCAATGCTACTTAATGCACTATTTCTCAGTTTCATAGGTACAACACCCGGCAAATTTGTTGTTGGAATCTTTCTTAAGACGCCGGAAGGGAAAAATATGTCATTTTTGGATGCATTGCGAAGGGAATGGTCTGTATTTCGTTATGGTATAGGTTTTGGACTTCCAATTTATAATTTAATTCGACTATATAAATCCTATCAGATCCATACAGCAGGCAAAGAACTTGAATGGGACTATGACTATAAAGCAGATGTAATATATGACCGGTGGGACGCAAAAAAAGGTGTGGTTAGTGCTGTTTTAACGATCCTGTGTCTTATTTCTATGTGTTACAGTGTTGTTGATGCAGACTATCCAAAGCATCGTAGCACTGAATTGACCTTAGCGCAGTTTGCCGAAAACTATAATGATTATGTCAAGGTCGATAAAAATGTGGCTACATATTTATCAGAAGAAGGGGAGTGGTTCTCGCCCTATAGTATAAAAGCATCTGCCAAACTTGATTTCAACGCTCCAAAAGAGTATTGGCGGTTTATTACAGACGAGAATCAAAACCTTAAGGAAATAAAAATTGAATTAATTTCTAATTCTGCTTCACATTTTATTGATATTAATAAGTCTTCGCTTGTGTTATATACACTACTTATATCACAGCCAAACGCAGATAAAAACGTAGCAGAAGATGCAGTCCAAAAATTATCGGAACTAACTTTTATCAGAGATTCAAAAGAGACACACTATAACATTAACGAAGTGACTGTCCATATTCAAACAATTGAACCGAAATTTGGTGAAGCGAAGTCAGCGAGTTTGATCATAGACATTAAACTACCTTAAACGAAATATATGCGCCGAGATTGTTTTTCCGATCTCGGTGCATTTGCGTAAAGAGGGAGATGTATTTTGAAAAACGTACATAAAGAAAATGAACGCAACAAAATAAAAATTTTGTTGCGTTCCAGGAGTAATTATGATATAATGTAGTCAACAAGAGCGTTTGGAGGCTATTTTATGCAACGATACCACGATTGCCCGCTTATTTTACGGGATTTCCTTACTTACCACGAAACTATTAAAGGACAGTCACCCAGGACCATCTCAGAGTATTATCTGGACTTAAGAATGTTCTTTCGTTTCATTAAACTAATGCGTGCAGATATGCCTATTCACACGATCCTGGATGATATTGATATTCGGGATGTAGACATTTGTTTAATTCGAAGTGTAACCACTTCTGATATTTTTGACTTTCTTTCCTATCTGGCAAACGACCGTACAGCCAATCCAGATGCTGCGGCACCGGACTATGGAATATCTCCTGCTGCAAGAGCCAGAAAACTTTCTGCGCTTAAATCCTTCTATAAGTATCTGACGGTGAGAACAAAGCAATTAACTGAAAATCCTGTTGCCGATCTGGAGTATCCAAAACTTCGAAAAAGTCTGCCTAAATACCTTTCTATGGAGCAATCTAAGGCATTGTTACAGTGCGTAGACGGTGCAAACAAAACCCGTGATTATGCTATTTTAATGATATTTCTAAGTTGCGGCATCCGCCGAAGTGAGTTGGTTGGATTAAATTTAACGGATGTATATGAAGATCGACTGCGTGTTGTGGGTAAAGGCAATAAGGAAAGGTTTGTCTATTTCAGCACTCCATGCCGTAAGGCAATCGACGCATACCTTATCGAACGCAACAAAAAAGTTTTATCCGACAATCGCGCACTATTTGGATCCCGCGACGGCAATCGAATCAGTGTTACAGCAGTACACAGGCTCGTAAAAAAGGCACTTTTACAAGCAGGACTGGATTCAACCCAGTTTTCTGCCCATAAATTGCGACATACTGCAGCCACAATGATGCTTTCCGGCGGTGTTGACGTTAAGACAGTTCAAGAAGTTTTAGGCCACGAAAACCTGAATACTACCCAAATTTACACACATATCGAAAACACAGAACTAAAAATTGCAGCCGAAGCAAACCCAATTTCAAAACTGGATTTTATGGAGGAAGAATAGTGCTCTTCTCTCCCCTTTTACATTGCCATTTCAATCGCTTCCCGGAGGTTCTTGACCCGATAAACGGTCAAGCCTTCGGGAATTTCCAACTTTTCAGATGTGTTTTTAGGAATAATACACTTCTTAAACCCTAATCTTGCAACTTCTGAAAGTCTTTGGTTGATATGAGATACAGAACGGATCTCCCCTGTCAAACCGATTTCACCAATTGCCACCAGTTCGTGATCGATCACTTGATCCCGATAAGAAGAGGCAACTGCCAGCACCACAGGAAGGTCCGCACCTGGTTCATCCAGTCGCAGGCCTCCGATCACATTGATATAAGCGTCAAATACATTTAGTTTCATTCCACCCCGTTTTTCCGCAACTGCAAGCAGCAAAGCGGCACGGTTAAAATCAAAGCCGTCAGCAGTTCGTCGCGGAACATTAAAAGTAGTTTTAGAAACCAGAGCCTGTACCTCCGCCAGGACCGGCCGGGAACCTTCCATTACGCAGGCAACACAAGTACCGGATGCCCCCTCCGGGCGTCCGTCCAGCAGCATTTGTGAGGGATTGGGAACCTCAATCAGTCCGCAATCGCCCATTTCAAATACACCAATTTCATTGGTAGAACCAAAACGGTTTTTTGCTGCCCGTAAAAGACGGTAAGAAGAGTTAGGATCGCCCTCAAAATACAGTACACAGTCAACCATATGCTCAAGGACCTTCGGACCGGCTATGGCACCGTCTTTATTGATATGCCCTACTACAAATACGGTAATACCATGAGACTTTGATAACTGCATCAAGGTCATTGTGCAGTCTTTCACTTGAGAAACACTGCCAGGCGTTGCTTCGTTTAGTTCATTATATAATGTTTGAATTGAGTCAGCAATTAAAATATCCGGCTTAACAGTCTCAATGGAATCCATAATATCAGACAGTCGTGTCTCAGAAAGGATATATAGTTCTTCTGGTTGGACGCCAATTCTTTCAGCTCGCAATTTCAATTGCTTTTCACTTTCCTCACCGGAAACATACAGAACTTTTCGTCCGGCGCAAAGACTATTGCAAATCTGCAACAACAATGTGGACTTACCAATTCCAGGCGCACCGCCTACAAGCACCAGAGAGCCGGCAACGGCACCGCCGCCAAGAACACGATCCAGTTCCCCAATTCCGGTAGAAAAGCGGATCTCCCGATCTGTATCCACCTGAGAAAGCCTCTGGGGCGTGCGGCTCATACCAACCGGAGAAGTTTTCGATCTGCCAGCAGGAAGCGGCTTTTCTATATGTTCTTCAATGGTATTCCAAGCACCGCAAGCAGGACATCTTCCCTGCCATTTTGCAGTTTCTCCACCGCAAGCGGTGCAATAAAATACACTCTTAACCTTTGCCATATTCATCGGCTCCTTTATCTATGTTCTTTAATTATATCAGCCAATTTCACCGTGGTCAAGCATATAGAAATTTACTGCAGGATGTTGCGATAATACCGGCAATCTTTTGCTGATAGGAGGGATTCCGCAGCTGTGCTTCCTCTTCCGGATTGGATAAAAAACCGCATTCTACCAGCACGCCTGTACATTTGATATGTTGCATCAAATACACACCGTCTGCTTTTTTGATTTTACGATTACTTTTCGAATTTAAGTTGATAATGAATGCATCCTGAATGGCTTTTGCCAAACGATCGCTGCCAACAGTAGGTGCATAAAATACCTGTGCGCCACGGTACTGGCTTTGTGCAAATTTGTTTTGGTGAATACTGACGATCACAGCATTTTCTGTTTCATTTGTTATTCGCACCCGTTCGTTTAGATCGGAAACTTTTTTCGATGCAATCGTATTTCCCTGTGTATATATGGAGCAGTCCGTAGTGCGAATCATTTTTGTGTTAATTCCAAGCAAGTGGCACAGGTCATCCAGTTTTAATGAAATCTCTAAATTGATATGGCTTTCACAAATCCCAGTACAAGAAACGGCACCGCCGTCAATACCACCATGACCGGCATCAATGACAACGCACTTTCTGTTCTTGATTGGCGCATTTTCAGAAATCACTGTAACTGCACGACTGCCGTAAATTGCCGCAACCAGCAATCCGGTAAAGACAGCAATATATAATGGAATCATAATCAAAAGACACTTTGATCTATTCACAAGCAACACCTCCTTACACTATATGTTCCGGGAAATGTTACAATGAACCATTCCGTTCATTATTGCATAGTATGACTTGAAACGACAGTTTCAACAGTAATATGATAGGAGGAATGTGTCTTGCAACGAAATCCTGAGCACAGTGGCAAAGAAGGCCGTCTGCCTGCAATGGCACCCCTTGCAAACCCTTATGTTCCATTCCAATTGGAGTGCCCACCCAGGTACGAAGCTCGTACAGCACTGGTTCGAGGTACCTTATTTCCCGGTCTGGATCTTCCTTTTATGGGAATGGTAAACAAAGAAGAACAACCGGTAACACCCCTGACAGAACTTCAGTGTATGAACTTCGGCATTCAGGAATTGGCTCTGTATCTGGATACCCACGCAGATGATCAGGAGGCACTGGAACTATACCGAAATTTGCAAAAAATGTATCGAAAAGGTCTAAAGATTTATGAGGAAAAGTATGGTCCGCTGAACCATATGTCCGAAACGGATGGTCCGTATCGCTGGTTGGACGATCCGTGGCCCTGGGAATTTGCAGCAAATCGGGAGGGTTAATATGTTTATTTATGATAAAAAACTCCAGTATCCTGTGAAAATTGCGCGACCAAATCCCAAATTGGCTTCTATTATTATCTCGCAATATGGTGGACCGGACGGAGAATTGGGTGCATCCCTTCGGTATCTTTCCCAGAGATATTCGATGCCTTTTGATGAATTGAAGGGCCTGCTTACAGATATCGGTACGGAAGAATTGGGTCACCTGGAAATGATCGGTGCGCTGGTGCATCAACTTACCAGAAACCTGAAAGACTCCCAAATTCAAGATTCTGCGTTTGCACCCTATTTTGTGGATCATACAGTTGGAGTATATCCCACTGCTGCGTCCGGATTTCCCTGGAACGCCGCATCCATTGCAATCAAAGGGGATCCCATTGCAGATTTGACCGAGGATCTTGCAGCAGAGCAGAAAGCCCGTGTGACTTATGACAATATTCTTCGGCTGAGTGACGATCCGGATGTAAACAATGTTATCAAGTTCTTGCGTGAACGGGAAATTGTCCACTTCCAGCGATTCGGCGAGGCAATGCAACTTTTACGGGAGAAACTCAATCAAAAAAATGTGTATTATATGAATCCTGCGATGGATATGTAAGTAAAAAGGCTGGCACATATTGTGTGCCAGCCTAAAAACTATACGGTTCTGTTTGTAAGACTATATGCCAATTGAACCATAAAATCGGAGTGATCAAATTTAGAAAGTGTGTCCACTGCAATTTTGGTATGATCAATTACCATCTGATTGCAGGTATCCAGTCCATAGAGTTGAACAAAAGTGTTTTTATTTTCGTCAACGCCCACGGCTTTTCCTAGTTTTTTGGCATCACCGATCACATCAAGCATATCGTCTCGAATTTGGAACGCCAATCCCAGATGTGCAGCAAATTCCCCTGCTTCTGCGATCTGCTTATGTGTACCATTGGCAGCAAGCACACCAAGCATACATGCGGCGCGAATCAATGCACCGGTCTTTCTCGTCTGAATGTCCAGGACTTCCTGCTGACTGCATTGGCGCTCTTCACATTGCATATCAAGCACTTGACCGCCAACCATTCCCAATTCGCCAGCACAGTTTGCAAGAATCTCAACTGCCAAAATGCGAATATCTGCACCAAAAGGTGCCTTTGCCAAATAGGAAAATGCAGCAGTCAAAAGGGCATCTCCCGCCAGAACTGCGATTGCCTCACCGTATACTTTGTGATTTGTAGGCTTTCCCCGTCTGAAATCGTCATTATCCATACAAGGAAGATCATCGTGGATCAGGCTATATGTATGGATCATTTCCACGGCAGCGGCAAAAGGTGCCGCTTTTCTCCAATCTCCACCGCACATTCTGCAAAAATCAAAGGTTAAAATTGGGCGTAGGCGTTTGCCTCCTGCCAGCAGACTATAACGCATTGCAGAAAAAAGATCTTTTTGAGGTTCATTGTCGTAGTGAAAGCATTGTTCATCCAGGTACTGTTCTATATGCTGACAATAGGACTCGATGCGATCATCAAAAGACAGGCTCATCCTTAAAATCCTCCTCAACAGGGTTTCCATCGGCGTCTGTGCTGATTTTTTTCACCTGAAGTTCTGCTTCTTCCAAAAGTTTTCCGCAACTACGGACTAGTTCTGTGCCCTCCTGAAAGAGTTTTAATGACTCTTCCAGAGGAACATCCCCACGCTCCATTGATCGGACAATTTGTTCCAGCCGTTGGATTTTTTCTTCAAAAGTCTGATTTGTCTGACTCATATAACATTCTCCTCAATGTGGGTAATTTTTGCGGACAAACTACCGTCGCTCAGGTGGACATTTATCGTGTCACCAGGGGTAACTTGCTTAACGGATCGCACCACTTCCCTGCCCTGTTTTTGCATCATTGCATATCCTCTGGCCAATACTTTCAGTGGGCTCATTGCATCCAGCTTCGCAGTATATGTCAAATATCGCTGACGATCCTTCGTGATAATATGATTTTGTGCAGTAACCAATCTGTTTTTGAGTAATTCCAAATCCTTGCGCCGCTGATTCAAATAGACCGTCGGTCCTTGCAGTGCGGGACTGGAAGCAAGCATTTGCAATTGTTTTCGGGCATTTTTCAGATTTCGTTCCAATGCCGTTGAAATAGATGTCAGGGAATTATCAAGACCTTGCAACAATGCCTCTTTGTCAGCAACTGCCAATTCTGCCGCATTGGATGGGGTTGCCGCCCGAAGGTCTGCGACAAAATCAGAAATCGTAACATCCGGTTCGTGACCAACGGCTGAGATCACAGGAATTTGCGAATCGTAGATCGCACGGGCGACAATTTCGTCGTTAAATGCCCAAAGATCCTCAATAGATCCTCCACCACGGCCTACAATCAAAAGATCCGCCAGTTTATGCCGGTTTGCATATCGAATTGCTGCAGATATTTCACCCGGTGCTTCGGCACCCTGGACGCACACAGGCAGCAACAACACCTTCGTCAGCGGATACCGCTTACGAAGAATGCGCAGCATATCGTGCACTGCCGCACCGGCAGAACTTGTTACAATACCAATCACTTTAGGGAATTTAGGCAGCGTTTTTTTATGTGCCGGATCAAAAAGTCCCTGTGCAGCAAGTTTTGTCTTTAACTGTTCAAATGCCGCATACAAATCTCCCACGCCATCGAGGGCTAATGCACTGCAATATAATTGATATGCACCGTCTCTGGGATAGACACTGATCTTACCCATCGCAATTACTTGCATACCGTTATCCGGGCGAAATTTAAGTCTAATAGCATTACCCCGGAACATAACGCACTTCAGCGCTCCATCTGTATCCTTCAAAGTGAAGTAGTGATGTCCCGATGGATAGACTTTATAGTTGCTAATCTCACCCCGTACAGCAATGTTTGCCAGCAGTCGGTCGTTGTCCATCATTGCACGAATGTATTCATTTACCTGAGTGATAGACAAAGCATTCTGGATCATCTTATCCCTCCTGTAAGCGATATGCCAGCACAGCAACGCCTAATGCATTATCAGTAGAGTACTGCGGTTGTGCAAAAAACGGATCAAATGGCTGGCATAACTTTCTAAGCAGAGAATTGGATGCCACGCCACCGGAAAAAACAACCGGCAGACCGGGATAAGCATCCATTGCCTGTTTTGTGACACGAATAATTCCATCGCACACGCAGCGTAATGCAAATGCAGCAGTTTCTACAGGATTATTGTAAGTATCGTGATATTTCTGCACTTTATTCTGGACACCGGAGAAAGAAAATTCCATTTGGTTACACTTAACAGAAAATACATCATCACGTACAGCCTGTCCGCTTAACGCATCAATGTGTTTTCCGGAAGGAAACGGAAGATTGAGAAGTTGACCGGTGCGGTCAATCAACTGTCCGACTGAAATATCTGTTGTGCCGCCAATGCGTGTGCAAGAAACACTGCGACCCTCCGGTTCTACAAGGAGTAATTCCGTTGTGCCACCGGATAAATGCCAGGCCAAATGGGGCCGGTCCATCAGTTCCATTTTGGAAGCACTCCAAAGTGATGCCGCGACGTGGCCTTGCTGGTGGGAACATTGGATCAGTGGCACGTGAAGGGCATCTGCCAGGAGTTTTGCGTGTGAACGTCCTACTAAGAAGCAAGGCATATAACTTCCCTCTACCGCCCTGGGGCGCGTACTGACACCAACTGCAGTAATGGAATCTACTGATATATGGGAAAATAGCCTGCCGGTGAGTTCCGGCAGGCTTGCGGTATGATGAAATACGGCATCGCTTTGGCGCAAACCAAGAGCACCTTCCTTTACAGGCAGGAGTTTTGAGCAGTTTTCACCGTTGATGCCATCAAAATAGGCAATTGAAGTGGTATAATTACTGGTATCAAAGCCAATTACGCTCATTGTGAGACCTCAGATGTCAAACTTCTGGCGAAAGAACCTAAAATGCCATTAACAAAAGCAGCAGTTTCATCGCCGTCATATATTTTTGTAATGCGAACAGCCTCAGAAATGGCTACGCCGGTAGGTACATCCTCCACATAGAGGATCTCAAAAATGGCAAGATGCATCGTAGTACGGGCAAGTCTTGAAATACGGGAAACATCCCAACCGATAGAAAACTGACGGATCGTATCGTTGAGTTCTTCTACCCGATTTGCAACACCGGATACTACTTTGTCAATATAAGCCATTTGTGCCCGACTGGGCCGCTGTGTGTAAACGTCATTTTCCTGTGACAACTTGGTATAGTAGTCCTTTTCTAATCTGGTGGCCACCACTTGTTCCGGTTCTTCGCCGGTAAAATCGCGACCATAGATCAGATGAATTGCCAGTTCTCTGGCATTTCCTCTTGTCATTGGTTAACCCTCACTGGCGGGCGATTCCGCAAACATTGATATTTACAGCGGAAATATTTACGCCAGCCATTGCAGTAATTGCATTGGACACAGCAATCTGTGCGGCTTTAGAAACATTAACAATACTTTGCCCATAGTAAATCACAATATTGCAGTCGACAGTGATGGTATTATCGTCAGAAACAGCAACCTTAACGCCTTTATTCCGCTTACCAAGTCGTTCAACAAAATCTGCACCGATCTTGTTATTTAAGCCTACAACGCCTTCTACATCTTTTAATGTGTGTGCAACAATTGCTGCGATAACATCCTCAGAGATCAGCAAAGAGCCGTTTTCCTGAGTTTGAGTAATATATTGCTTATTGTCTGCCATGGAAATACCTCCTAGTAGTTGTCTGTTTCTTACAGAACATACTTTTCTATATTGTACCATATATCCTGAAAATTACAACTATTTTCTTTTGAGGTATTTCCCTGAAAAGATTGTTATTGTACTTCAACTACATAAATATCATCCATCTCAAATTCAGATTGTGTAATCACAATATCCGCAATGACTGCAACATCTGTATCCACTAAGCCACCCTCAGGCGCTGCAACTGCAACGGATATGCTTTCATCGGCAATATAGGCAACGCAATCTGCGTAACCTTTCGCAATCACAAGACTTTCAATTTGTGCTTCACACAGTGCTGTTTGAACGATCTGTTCCAGTTGTGCGTTGGATTGTGCGGCTTCTGGGCTATCGGTATAAGACATTGCTTCCTGAAGGAGTGTTACAGCGCTATCTCTGGCTTCCTGCCGTGATAACCTGACTGCAGAAAAATATTCGCTGACTGTATCGCCGGAAGTGTTAATATTTTCGGTATCGTCACTCATCACAAGTGTATCAGAGGACAGAACTTTTTCCTTGTCCAGTGTATCAGACAAACTAACAACATTTTCACTTTCACTGTACAACCAGTTCACATAGATTCCCGCACACACTGCAAATAACACTGCCAGTGCAACAAGGTTTTTCTTCCATTTTTTCATAGTAATATGCCTCCATTCACTTCATTTTCAAAACAGAAATTCGGTCGGAACTCAGTCCCGTAACTTTGGCTACAGCCTCAACAATTGCCAGTCGTACAAATGCGCTGTCTGCACCCTCACATACCACAACAGCACCTCGGTAGACCGGTGAAATTGTCTGCTTGATCAGCCCCATTTGGTTTCGGTCAGCATCTGTAACTGTAACGGTATCCTTTTGTGTGTTGCTACTTTCTTCAGACTGTGACAGTCTGTTATCTGTTTGATAAACTGTTTCTTCTCCGGATGCTATGCTTAGTAAAACACGAACCTCCCCTGCTCCGGATATTTGACTAAGAATTTCTTCTAATGCTTCTTCAATTTGTTTTTCCTGAATGTTTTCCTGCACAGTGACAGGTTGTGTAGATTCCTTGTGTTTTCCGATTGGAATTAACATAAGGACTACACCAACCAATAAGATAATCGCAGCATATTTATACTTTTTTAAAAACTCTGAAAATTTTACTTGAATTTTGCCTATATCCAAATTTGGTCCTCCTTCGAGATACCTAAATCATTTGCAATGTACCCGCTCAAGATCTCTTTTGAATAGGGAGACAGTGAGCCGGTTATTTTCACCCCGATCGGAACCGGCGGATAATCATCATTCAAAGTCACCTCCACATCCACCGTCGCATCCATTGATGCCGCTTTGTCAAAGATATATGCTTCTGTCTGAGATTTTATGATTGTGCGCATCTCGTCAATCGCCGCCGCTTCTCCATAGGTTACTGCGGTATGCGCATCCAGGGAAAAATCATTAAAATAATCCCCATAATCCGTCAGTCTGATTTGAACCAATGGAGAGATCAGTGTCAACGCCATAAACAGACCAGAAATCAGTTTGATTATGCCACCATTTGCAGTTTTCTTTCCCGTAAGTGTGTTTACTACAGAACAGATAACGGCTGCACATATTACAGAAAGTAAGTATTTCCGAACGCCTTCCATCACCCTACTCCCTTCATAAAGCACACTGTGCTCACAAGTAATAACAAACAAACTGTTCCGGTCATTGCCAGTAACATTCCCATTGCTCCGGTAAAATCGGCGATCAGTGCGGTATTTTCTTTACTTCCGATAACTCCGCAAACAGCTGACGTCATCTTAAGCAGTAAATACTGACAGCCAATTTGCAAAAACGGACCGATCCAAATGGCAAGAACAGCAACCAGTCCATAAGAGCCAACTGCGCCCTTCATTAGTCCTGCGCTGACAAGAATTGTTTCCGATGCATCAGAAATCAGTCCGCCGACTACCGGTACCGCTCCGGATATTGCAAGTTTTGTTGCTTTCATCGCTGAGGCATCCACTGAACCGCTGATAACCTTTGTGATACCAAGATACCCGGTAAATACATATAGAATTGTTTTTAAGCACCAGGTCATTGCCCATTTTATAAAGTCACGGAGATTTTTAAGCATGGTTTGACTGACCATACTGCATGCAATACACAGGCATAAATATATGTAAATCATCGGTACGATGATGTGAGAGATAAGCGTTGATAAAATGGCATCAAACACAGCGGTTCCAGCATATAACGCAGCAGATGAAGATGTGCCGCCCTGAGCTGCCAGAGCAGCCGTGAGAACTGGTAAAAGCAATTTCCCGTATTCACTTAGTCGGGAAACCGTCTCCGCTCCCAATGCGATCAGGGAGTTTGCAGGAAGGAATAATGCAATGCCGATTCCCAATGTTCCAGCCAATTGCACCGTGTGCTGCGCATTATTTGTAATATTTTGCAGCAATGATGTTAGCAATACAATGGCAATCAACGATAAACAAACGCCAGATGCTTCTGCAAGGCTGGGTTGCAACTTTGAAATTGCCGTTTTAATCACGAACCACAAGTCTTCTGCAAAGGACTGGGAATCCTCGGGAATGTATTCTTCCACATCATCTGGTGCTTCTGGAGCGGTAAAATCCATTGCCTTGACCGGTATTATAAAAAAACCGGCAATCAATATCAGGAGTATAATTCTTCTCATATTGCCCCCAATATGTTGTCAATTAGTTCAAGCAATTCGTTAAGTAAGGGAATCGACAGCCATAAGATCACGGCACTTGCTAAAAATTGTAAGGTTTTCCCAAGAGCGGCATTTCCTGCGTCAGTACAAATGAGACTTGTCACTTCTGCGATCAGTCCGATCCCTACCGCTTTTAGCATTATGGATAAGGTGTCGGAGTTAAGTTGTCCCATTGTCTGCAGGCGAATCAGTAGATCTTTTACAGGCTGAAGGTAATAAAATGCAGAAATTACAATCATACTGCACACAGCAATGATCAGCAGTACAGAAATATCCTTCCCTTGCTTTGTCAGTGTTAAAACCAATATCACAGCAACCATAACGCCTGCAGAAGCCTTTAAGAATATATCCATTACAGATCAAACAACCCCTTGACCATATCGAATAGTTCAGAAATTTTTTGTACCACCATCATCAGCACCACTACAAGCCCTGCTAGAGTCGTCATTGTCGCCTGTTCTTCCCTTCCGGAACGGGAAAGTACCTGATTAAGAATAGATACAATAATGCCAACAGCCGCAATTCGAAATATCAGTTCAATATCCATAGTCAGATCAATAAGATTGCAAGGGCGGCACCTGCACAAAGACCCAATGTTTGATACTTTCTCAGGCGCACATCCCGATTTTCCGTTAATTCCTGCAAATTTATTCTGCACTCCTGCCGTACTGCCTCAAGCCCTTTGATTTGCCCTTCAATGTCAAATCGACCCAAAGATTTCCCTAAAAGTTCCAATAATTTATATGTATGACCGGGAATATCCTTCGCACCGGATAATGCAGACTTCATACACCCTGCCACATCCGGTGAAATCTGATCTTCTAAACCGGTTGCAAACGATAAAAACACTTTACGAAGCACACCTTCGCTTTCCACTGCTGCTTGTCTACATAAAGACGGCAATGGCGTTAAGTGGTATTGCAGTTCGCATTCCATATAATCTAAAAGTCGAATTAGTTGCCTGAGTGCTCGTTCCTCGCGAATATGACTGGAAACCAGTTTGAAACCAAATCCACCACAACCTGCAAGAACCAAAATAATTCCAAACAATTTTATACGCATTGATCCATCCTTTCCATCCGCCAGGATTTATCCGGTTGTAAAATTAGTAATTTATCAAATAGGCCGCTTCTAATGATTGGTTTATATACCGGTCGAGCATACAGATCTGCGCGACTGCCAGCGTGAACCGTTGCTAAAAATTTCACGCCGCACCATCCGGCGTGGACAAGTGCCTGACAATCTTCCTGTGCCGTTATTTCGTCCACAGCAATATAAGTTGGGTTCATATTCCGCAGAACCATTTCTATAGCCTTGCTTTTTGAGCATCCACTCAAAATATCTGTGCGCCTTCCAGGTGGAAAACAGTTCTCTCCATGTATTTTCGGAAAAAGTTCTCCACGCTCGTCCACCACTGCAATGCAACCCTCCTGATTATCAGATTTCTGGCGAATCAGATCCCGAAGCAATGTTGTTTTACCACTGCCGGGTTTCCCTAAAATCAGGATTGAGTTACAACAGTCGGATGCATTTTTTCCGATCCCCTGAAAATCTCTTGCTACACGCAAACAAAGGGAGGAAGGCTCTTTTAATCCAATCAAATCCCCTTTAAGTACGGTTGCCGTACCACAAATACCCACACGGTGACCGCCTGGGGCGGTAATAAATCCTTGCGCAGAAGTTGCTGCTGCCCAGGGTGAGTATCGAGATGCTGCATTGATACAGTAGGAAATATCCTCTGAAGTTACAATCATATCTAACCATATAGAGCCGTTAATTGTTATAAGTTCCGGCGGTAAATTTAATCGCAGCCGCAGTTCCTGCAGGCTATTACTGGCCAACTTGTCCACCTGTTGCCGCATACGCACCGGAAGTAAACTTAAATACGCCTGCCAAGCGCACCTCATATGCATCACTCCTGAAAAAGACTATGCACAATGCAAATGGAAATCCACCTGCATTGTGCAAAAAAATTGCCGACGGCATTCGCCGTCGGCAACTGAAAGAACATTATTTAGACATATAAGCGATCATTCTATCCAGCAGATCTTTTGCAGAGGTCAGATACTTAGCGACTGCGGTATAATAGAACTTAACCTTCGGTTCTGTACCGGAGGGTCTGACAATCACGCTGCCGCTGTCTCCCAACAGGAATTCAAGCACATTGGATCTGGGCAGCAAAATCTCAGTTTCCTTTCCACTGATCAAATTCCGATCGATTCCTGTACGATAATCCCGCACAGCGGTTACTTTTGCGCCGCCAATATCAGCAGGAACAGACTGACGAAGATTTGTCATCATTGCGGCAGCCTTTTCCATAGCATCTGCACCGGTTAACTCAATACTCTGTACATAGGCCAGATAATAGCCATACTTTTCGTACAGTGCGTCCAATGCATCAAGAATAGTCTTACCTTCCTTTTTCAGGCTGGCTGCCATTTCGCAAACCAGAATAGATGCAACGACTGCATCCTTATCGCGAGCATAGGTGCCTTTGAGGTATCCGCAACTTTCTTCGAAACCGAAAATAAACCGGTTCTCCTCCCCTACTTCTTCCAGTTTCAGGATCTCACCGCCGATATACTTAAAACCGGTCAGTACGGCATTCATCGTAACTCCGTAATTTTCTGCAATCCGGTCGGCAAGCGGAGAGGAAACAATACTGCGAACAACTATTGCAGACGCAGGAATATCATTTTTACTCTGTCGTGCTTTCAGGATATAATCCATCAGCAGACAGCCTAGTTCATTGCCGGAAAGTTTCTTAAATCCACCCTCATAAGGCACGGCGATGGCAATTCGGTCCGCATCAGGGTCTGTGCCAAGAATCACATCGTAAGGAGCGGAACGGGCGATCTTGTAACTCTCATTAAGGGCAGCATCGGTCTCCGGATTGGGATATTCACAAGTTTTGAAATCGCCGTCAGGCTTTTCCTGACAGCTCACAACAGTAATGTTGACACCTAGCCGTCCAAGTACTTCCCGCACCGGCTCGTTGCCGGTACCGCAAAGAGGTGTATACACAATGTTCAATCCGGCAGAACGAATCACATCCGGATCAACTGCTTCAGCAAGAATTGTATCATAATACTTCTCCCAAAGATCCTGGCCGATATAGGAGATAAGACCCTCATTCATATATTCCGAAAAACTCTTTTTCTCCGGAGCGAAGTAAGGAATCGACTGAATTTTGTTTGTTACAATTGCAGCAGGCTCATCCGTCATCTGGCAACCATCGGGACCATAGCATTTCACGCCATTATAAGCACCCGCATTGTGGCTTGCAGAGATCACAATACCGCAACCACAGCCCAGTTGACGCACCGCAAAAGAAAGCATGGGTGTGGGTGCAAGACGATCGTACAAATAGGTATGGATACCTACCTCCGCAAAAGCGACTGCACAAACTTCTGCAAAAGCCTGTGAATTATGTCTGGAATCGTAACCGATCGCGGCCTTCTGGGGAAGATCAGTACTGCTCAGCCAGGCAGCCATGCCCTGTGCAGCTCTGCGAACGGTATAATTGTTCAGTCTGTTTGTACCAACACCCATAATGCCACGCATACCGGCAGTACCAAATTCCAGTTCGCTGCCAAAACGGCTCTTGAGTTCTTCAGTATCATTCTCAATACCACTTAACTCATTGCGCACATTTTCTGGTAGCCCAGCGTTGCACCAGAAATTATATCTTTCCATATAATCCATAAATTAACCTCCAATTTGATTAAAAAACGACTCAAATATAGAATTTGAGCCGTTTTCTGTATTTATCCATCGATCTCTTCGGAAACAGCAGCACGCTTCTCCTGGGCTTCCACCAATGCCTTGAACTTAGTGCGGGTATCCCGAACATCTTCCAAAGACATCGTGATTGCTTCCTCAGTACGGCGCAGAGCATCATCCATATAGTCGTTGCTGGCTTTGCGAAGTTCGGCCATACGGGACTGGGTCTGCAGAACCATTTCCTGGCACTGACGCTTTGCTTCCTGATAGATAGCCTCTTCTTTAACCATCTGTGCAGCATCATCCTGAGCCTGACGGATCAGGTTTTCAGCCTCACGGCGAGCCTGACCGATCAACTCGTTGCGAGACTCAACAATGGTACGAGCCTGCTTGAGTTCTGCAGGCAACTGAGCGATGATTTCATCAAGCATATCCAGAACCTTATCACGCTCCAAAATGCACTTATCGGCACTCAGGGGCACACCTCTGGCATCTTGTACCATATCATACAACGCGGAAATGATATCTTCAATATTTTGCTCATTCATATTCTTTTTCCTCCTTGGCGGATAACAGCGATTCGCTGCTTAAATACTGGAATAATTTCATCTGGCAAAAAGTCAGAAAGATCCACATCATAATTGCCAAGTTCCTTAACTGTGCTGGAACTAAGATACATATACTGGGATTCTGCGGTTAAAAACATCGTATCCAAAACCGGATTGATCTTTCGGTTGATCAGCGCCATTTGAAATTCGTTTTCAAAATCTGAACCGGCGCGCAAACCTTTTAAAATCACACAACCGCCCTTGCGCTTTGCATAATCAGCCAGCAATTCATCCGATGCATCCACTTCCACATTAGGCAGTCCGGAAATCACACTGCGGATCATCTCAACTCGTTCTTCCCGGGAAAACATTGGTTTCTTTGAGGCATTGACCATAACACAAACAATCAGACGGTCAAAAATTTTTGAGGCACGTTGAATGATATTCAAATGCCCACTGGTAATCGGGTCAAAACTACCCGGATAGATTGCAATCTTCATTACAGCCTTTCTTTCCGTTCAATTCTTACGGAAAATTGTAAGAACTGTTTTGCCGTATCGATAGTCTTTTGAGCGGGAATAGCCGGGTAAATCCAATAAAAGATCCTTGCCCAGAGGCCGTTCCGTAACTATTATACCAGAAGTTTGTAAAATGTCAATTTCTGTTATTAATTTTATAGAATTTTCCAAAAAAACTTCAGCATAAGGTGGATCCAAAAATATGATATCGAAAACATCCCTGCAATTTTTCAGATAATTTTGATAATCCGAGCAGATAACTTTCGCATCTTCCGTAAATTTTGTCCGCTTCAGATTTTCCCGAATCAGACGGCAGGCATTTTCTCTGCAATCTACAAACACCGCACTTTTTGCTTCGCGGCTCAATGCTTCAATGCCTAATTGACCGGTCCCACCGAATAAATCCAAAACATTTGCTGCAGGAATATCAAATTGAATAATGCTAAACAGCGCTTCTTTTACCCGATCAGCTGTGGGTCTAGTATTTAGGCCATCCGGTGTTTTTAATACAACACCCCGTGCTTTGCCGGAAACAACCCGCATCGTTCACTTCCCTACCCTTCTTTATTGTGAAAATGTTCGTATACTGCCTGGGCAACATTTTTGGGCAAATGTCGTTCCAAATCTGTAATGGAAGCATTCGAAATACCCGTTAATGATTGATAAATCTTTAATAATTCGGACTTGCGCTTTGGTCCGACACCGGGAATTTGATCCAACTGAGAATAACGCAGACGCTTGCTGCGAAGTTTTCTGTGATAATTGATCGCAAATCTGTGGGTTTCTTCCTGAATATTTCCAATCAGGGAGAAAACAGACGGTTGTACATCAATGGCGATCTGATCTCCTTGTGGGGTCACCAGAGCACGTGTGCGGTGTCTGTTATCTTTGACCATACCGAACACCGGAATGGACAAATTCAATCCATTGAGCACATTCAATGCCGTTTGTGCGTGGGTTACACCACCGTCAATCAGCAAAAGATCCGGCAACAATTCAAATCCCTTATCCCCGGAAAGATACCTGGAATAACGCCGCAATACCACTTGTGCCATGGATGCATAGTCATCCTGACCGGGAAGATCTTTGATTTGAAACCGTTTGTAATCGCTTTTTTTCGGTTTTCCATCTTGATAGACAACCATACTTGCCACAATATCCGTACCGGAAATATTGGAAATATCGAAAGATTCAATTCTTCCGGGCGCATCCATATTCAGCATCTTTCCAAGCAATTGCACAGAACTATGCAAGCGGTCTTCTTTGTCTGTAAGACGAAGTGCTTCTTCCTGTGCGTTTTTCACTGCTAGATCCACAAGTTTTGCGCTGTCTCCCCGCTGGGGCACTTTAATTTTTGTTTTCTTTCCAAAGCGCTCTGCCAGAAGTTGCTCAAACAGTTCTCTATCATCGATTTCAAAGGGCAGCAAGACCATTTTGGGTGCAAATCCGCGGCCAAGATAGTATTGTTTTATAAGGCTGGACACAGCCATTTGCGGGTCGTCAGACACACCGAGGATCTCAAATTCTTTGTCCAAAAGATTGCCACCGCAAAAATGAAGAACTGTAAAACAAGCCTTTGTTTCAGTGGATGCATATCCGATCACATCTGTATCTGCAAAAGAACCTACTGTGACCAATTGTTTTTTTCCCAACGCTTCTACGGAATTTAATCGGTCGCGAAGATTTGCCGCCAATTCAAAGTTCAAATCTTCAGATGCCAATAGCATTTGTTTTCGAATCTGATCCGCAACCTGCTTATAATTTCCCATAAGAAGTTGCTTTGCCTGCTCTGCAAGAACTCTGTATTCCTCTTGAGTCTTCTGCTCTTGACACCAACCAGAGCATTGATTCAAATGATAATTGAGGCAGGGTCTCCCTTTTCCAACATCCCGGGGAAATCTTTTATTGCAATTGGGCATCTTTAAGGTTAACCGGATCGCATCCATCAGGTGTTGGGTAACACCACGGCTTCCAAAGGGGCCATAATACCCGGCACCATCATCCTCAACTTTATGAGTCATTGTGATCTGAGGATAATGTTCCCTCATATCCAGACGCAAATATGGATAACCTTTGTCATCCTTCAAAAGGATGTTATATTTGGGCAAATGCTGTTTGATCAAAGAACATTCCAAAACCAGCGCCTCAAACTCAGATGCCGCAATAATTACATCAAAATGATCAATCCTACTGATCATCTGCCGTGTTTTCGGTGTGTGGGATGCAGTGTCCTGAAAATATTGACTGACACGGTTTCTAAGTTTCTTTGCTTTACCAACATAAATGACCGTATTTTCCCGATCCCGCATAATATACACACCGGGAGAAAGAGGCAAACTGGATGCCTTCTCTTTTAACTGTGTAATATCCATAAACTGACTCCGAAGAAAACCGCCCCAACGCATATTCCTGCATTGAGGCGGACGATCTATTGTAAATCAATACACATCCCGCTGCAACAGAGCACTCAGTGCTTCTACAGCATCTTCTGCATCGGAACCGGAAGCGCTGAGGGTTACAGTTGAACCGGTAACGATACCAAGATAAATGATACCCAGCAAACTTTTCGCATTCATTTTCCGATTATCATATTCCAGCCAAATGCTGCTTTCAAACTCATTCGCCTTTTGAACGAAATAGGTTGCCTGCTTGTTGTGCAGACCGGATTCGCAGCGAACGACAATTTCTTTATTGCACATAAAAACACTCCTTTGTACTGCATTTGAAGAAAAATACAGTTTCTAACACTATGATACCAAATCTGTAAAAAAAGTCAACCAGTTTCCAAGAATTTCCGCATATCAGGAAAACTCGGCAATAGTAACCCCATCCTCGCCCTCACCGTAAACGCCAAGTCTAAAGTTTTTAATAAACTTGTTTTTACGCAAAGATTGGTGAACTGCGGACCGTAAAGTGCCGGTTCCCTTTCCGTGTATAATCCGAACGGTGTGCAGATTGGATCGCATTGCTTCGTCCAGATATCGGTCCATAACGCAGATCGCTTCCACACTGTCCATACCTCGCAGATCAATTTCTGATGCCAGGGCTGTCAGGTTCATTTCACGTCCTGAATGGGTTGGACGTGTTTTCTTTTGATCGTAGGGATTGCTCTGTTCCAGAAGATACACTTCATCCGGTTTTACTGTCATTTTCAACACACCCGCCTGAAGTAGATATGTTCCGTCTTTGTTAATGGCAATCACACTCGCTTTTGTTCCAAGTTTCAGTATTTCAACCGTATCACCGATTAAAACATCACGGGAAGGCTTAGGACGCTCGCGGGTAACTTGACCGGCGCGGATCTTGCTTTCTACTTCATTTAGACTTCTGCGCAGTTCCGCCTGTCTTTGGTTGATGCCTTGCGTATCAGCATTTTCACTAAGTTGTTTTTTTAGGGCCTTAATTTCCTCAGTTGCGGCATTAGCCGCTCTGCGGGCATCCTCAATAATTGACTGCGCCTCTCGGCGTGCCTGCTCCATTGCCTTATCCCGCTGGATTTGAAGTTTTTTGTTATATTCTTCACTTTGTAGTTTAATGGCTTCTGTTTCAATGCGAAGCCGCTCAGCCTCCACCCGTGCATGTTCCATTTGCTGGCGTTGTTGTTCCAGTTGTGTCAACACATCCTCAAAGTCACGGTCGTTCTTTCCCACAAGATCAACTGCTTCTTTTAAGATGGATTCAGACAACCCGAGTTTTCTGGAAATTGCAAAGGCGTTGGATTTTCCGGGTATACCAATTAACAGTTTGTAAGTCGGTTGGAGTGTTTCCACATTAAACTCACACGATGCATTGATAACTCCCTGTGTTCGCATTGCATAAAGTTTTAATTCCGCATAATGGGTGGTAGCTGCAACGCGACTTCCCATCTTTCTGCAAAACTCAATCAAGGCAATCGCCAATGCAGCGCCCTCTGCAGGATCTGTTCCGGCACCCAGTTCATCAAACAGCACAAGTGTTTGATCGTCACATTCTGCTACAATATCCACAATTGTTCGCATATGGCTGGAGAAAGTAGACAGGCTTTGGGCAATGGATTGCTCGTCGCCGATGTCTGCCAAAATGGACCGGAATGCGGAAAGTGTACTGCCATCTCCGGCAGGGATGTGCAAGCCGCACTCAGCCATAAGTGTTAGCAGACCCAAGGTTTTCAGTGAAACTGTTTTACCGCCGGTATTCGGTCCGGTAATGATCATTGTGTCAAAATCGTCACCAAGCCGTATGGATACGGGAACAACTATTTGCGGATCAATTAGAGGGTGACGGGCATTTCGAAGATCAATTTTACCTTCATTGTTCATTTGAGGCGCCCAAGCCTTCATCTTATAGGCAAGTTTTGCTTTGGCAAAGACAACATCCAGTAAAATAAGCACTCGTACATTCTCGTTTATAACCTCCTGATAGGCTGCAGCCTCAGCAGAAAGTTCTGATAGGATCCGTTCAATTTCCTTTTGTTCCTGCAATTCCAGTTCACGCAGGGCATTGTTGGCATTAACCGCAGACATCGGTTCAACAAAATAAGTAGAACCTGTTGCAGAAACATCGTGAACCAATCCGGGAATTTCATTCTTGTGTTCACTTTTTACAGGAACCACATAACGGCCCTGACGAATGGTAATGATCGGCTCTCTCAGGTATTTGGAAAAAGCCGGAGAGGAAATCATTTTTTGCAGGGCTTCTTTTGCTTTTCCACTTTGAATACGGATATGACGGCGAATGTCAGCCAAAACCGGGCTGGCAGCATCTGCTATTTCGTCTTCGGAAATGATTGCTTTGGTGATTTTATCTTCCAAATATTTATTGGGCGAAAGCATCCGGAAATAAACATCCAGTACAGTTGTGCTGTCATCATCCTCCACATAAGCCTTCACATTTCTTGTGCAACGCAAAACGCCGGCGATGTGTAAGAGTTCTGAAGGCTGCAGACATCCGCCTTTATCTGCCCGTTCCAATGATGCACGAACATCCGTCACTGCGCTGAAGGAAGGATAGCCTTTACGGGTACTCAGATCAGATGCAGCCGTAGTTTGGGATAGCATAGTATTGATATGGTCTAAATCCGACGACGGATGCAGGCGGCGGCAGGCATCTTTACCTTCTGCACTTCCGGCACAATCTGCCAGTTGCATCAGAACATGATCAAGTTCCAGTTTATTTAATGATTTTTCATATAGATCAGACATTGTATTCTCCTATCGGGGCATCGAGCGTGTTTTGAAGCGATTTGTAAAAATCAAGTGTAGAAAAACTGCGCTCGAGTTGTGTTGACAAATAACCTTCTGTCAGGTATGACAAACTTTCCATTGTTTCTGTACCGGACCGGAAAGAGAGCAGTTTTTTTAACTGGCAATTGCAAATATAACGCATTGCATCCAGCATTCCTGGTGTAATCGGCATCCGAATGCCATTAGAATAGGAATCCCGGCAAGCAGAACATTCCAGTCTGCCCTGTGAAATATCAAATCGATCCGGATCAACAGAACCACAGCGATGGCATCCATACAGATCTGGCATATATCCTGCCATACAGGCACAACGAAGTTCAAAAGCGGCTTTCACCTGATTTTCAGGTACATTTAACCGGGATAAAGCATACAACGAATTAAGTACTAAGGTTAAAAGTTCAGGATTGGGAATGTCCTCTTGTGAAATGACTTCTGCAACTTGCGCAAAATATGTTCCCAGCGACAGTTTTCCCAGATCTTTCCGCAGGGGCTGAAACATCTCAAGGGTGCTGGCCTCATTAATCGTGTACATTCCCCGATATTCAAACAAAGTAAAAGCAGAATAGGCTAAAAGTTGGCACGGTGCAATCAGGGGGCTGTTTTTCCGTTTCAGCCCCCTTGCCTTTGCCGTTATTTTTCCGTAATCACCGGTCAGCAGTGTCAGCAGCGCATCTGTATCATTGTAGACTGTGATCCGAAGAACCAGTCCCTGAACATTCAAGTACATTGGTATTCTCCATTTTCTGTGCTTTATGATATAGCAGGTATAATTCCGGTGCACCGGTCTCTAAAAACATCTGCCAAAAATCTTTCGCCTTCATATTCATCCCTCCGTTTATAGGATTTACCGCAAACGGAAGGGTTACCCGTGGAAATTATTCTCTGTAGCCAAAATTGCGAACCAAGAAATCGCTGTCACGCCAGTTTTCCTTGACTTTCACCCAGGTGGTCAGATATACCCGGGTACCCATAAATTTCTCGCAGTCATTTCTTGCCATACTGGAAATTTTTTTGAGCATATCCCCATGCTTACCAATAATAATTCCTTTGTGGCTGGGTTTTTCACAGAAAATGGTTGCATCAATATCAATAATTCCATTATCCCGTTCAGAAAATGTGGTGATTTCTACAGCAGTTCCATGGGGAACTTCCCGGTCTAAGCACCACAAAAGTTTCTCACGGATAATTTCAGCCATAACCTGTCTTTCCGGTTGGTCAGTGGTTACGTCTTCCGGGAACAGAAAGGGACTGTCGATTGCATACTTTTCGCATTCTGACAGCAACTGCTCAATTCCGTCACCAGTTTTTGCAGAAACAGGAATAATGCATTCAAAATCCGCCGCATTAGAATAAACCGCAATCACTTCCAGCAGAACATCTTTTTCCACTGTGTCAATTTTGTTAATTGCAAGGATTGTAGGGCAGTTTTTTGCGCGCAATTGATCAATCAGGCCCTGTTCCTGAGGACCTATGGAAGGGATCGGTTCCACCATCAGAATCGTCAGATCCACATCTGTAATGGATTCTCGGGTAACATTTACCATATAATCCCCAAGTTTTGTTCTGGGGCGATGGAATCCCGGTGTGTCCACAAATACATACTGCGTTTCCCCTTTTGTAACAATGCCGCAAATTCGATTACGGGTCGTCTGAGGTTTATTGGAAACGATTGCAATTTTCTCCCCTACCAGGTAATTTGTCAGGGTGGATTTGCCCACATTCGGTCTGCCGGCAATGGTTATCATAGCAGTTTTGGTTGCCATAGTTTTCTCCTTTGTATGTTCAGTCCCGTTGCATTCGGGAAATTGTAGCGGCGATTGCTTCTTCACGGATGCGCATCTGCGCTTTCTGCTTACCTTCGTCCAAATGATCATATCCTAAAAGATGCAGCACAGAGTGAATGGTCAAGTACCCGATTTCCCGACGAACGCTGTGACCAAATTCTTCCGCCTGCGCAAAAGCGCGTTGAAGTGAGATCGTCATATCACCCAGAGGACATAGCCCTGTTTCAGGATCTATGTATTCATTCCAGTCTTTTGGAGGATTACCTGCCTCCAGTTGAAACATCGGAAAACTCAGCACATCTGTCGGCTTATCGATTTCACGGGTTACCCGGTTGATCCCCTGTATCCCCTGATCATCGGTAATTAACACATTGATCTCACAGGGCACATTAATATTTTCAGCATAAAGGGTAGCTTCGATGCACTTGCGGATAATGCGGGAAATTAAAAATTTATGGGTTGTAAAGCGATCATAAACAATGTTGATTTTTCCGTTCATTTCAATTCTTCCTTTGATTGCGACTGTATGATTGTTCTGTTTTACTTGCGTTATGCTGATTATGCTCAAATTTTTCGTAGGCATTGATTATCTCCTGAACCAATGCATGGCGAACCACATCTGCAGAAGTAAGCCGGCAGATAGCAATATCCTTTACTTGCTCTAATACGCGCATAGCATCCTTCAGTCCGGAAACTTTATCCGCAGGCAGATCGATCTGGGTAACATCGCCTGTAATCACCACTCTAGAACCAAATCCAAGTCTGGTCAAGAACATTTTCATCTGTTCTTTGGTGGTGTTTTGTGCCTCGTCCAAAATAATGAAACTATCATCAAGAGTCCTTCCGCGCATATATGCCAAAGGTGCTACTTCAATGGAGCCCCGCTCCTGATATTTCTGGAAAGTTTCCGGTCCAAGCATTTCATAAAGCGCGTCATATAACGGCCGCAAATAGGGATCGACCTTATTTTGCAAATCGCCGGGGAGAAAACCAAGCCGCTCCCCAGCTTCCACTGCAGGACGGGTCAAAATAATCCGATTAACCGTTCTCTCCCGAAAGGCTGCAACTGCGGCTGCAACTGCCAGATACGTCTTGCCCGTACCTGCAGGACCAATTCCTAAAGTGATCGTATTCTTGGAAATTGCCTTAATATAATCCTGCTGACCCACTGTCTTGGCTTTGATGGGTTTTCCTTTCGCTGTAATACAAACCACATCTTTCGCCATTTTGGCAACTTGTTCTGTATTTCCTTCACGAGCCAAAGTGATCAAATAACGAACCCGCTGTTCATCAATCACCTCGCCTTTTGCCGCAAGAGACAGAAGGCTCTCCAATGTGCAGGCAGCCCGATCTACCATTTCTATGTCGCCAGTGATCTTCAGATCGACACCTCGGTTGACGATCGCAACATTCAATGTTTCTTCAATTCGTTTAATATTTTCATCAAAAGAGCCAAACACACTGATCAGATCTTCAACTCTTTCTGCATTTACGATCTTTTCTGCCATAGCGATCACCTTTTTATTATTTCTTCATTTTTTACCTGACCGATCATTTCCAAGCAGGAAAACTGTCCATACAGACAATAAATCCCATCCAGATTATCAATTTTGATTTCCTGATCCAGGATCTGACCTGCAATCATTTGGGTTTGTAAATAATCGATTGCTTCATCTAACAGCCAGTCCTGATCTTCTGCCCCCGCATCTACTGTATAATCACACTGTGTAATTTTTTCGCATATCAGCGCAATCGGGAGTTCAAAACCACCTGGAAGGGTCAATTTCTTTTCTTCATATATTCTAACACAACTGGTATCAGAAATTCCACTACCTTTATGTAATTTTATAAGTTTTTTTCCCAATAAAAGGCTATAATTTGTCTTTTGATTTTTTTGCTCACCTCTTTTTATTGTGTTAACCGGTGTTACAACCTGGATTTTTCGCATTGTTTGTGCATAAACTTCCGCATCTGCCCTCGTTCCTTTTATACAGATTCCGCAATCCGTATAGCCGGATACAAGCACTTGCCCTGATTTGACTGCTTGACCGACTTGACAAACCGGATTCCCCTGTGTAACTGTAAGTTCGGAAACAATGCCATCTCTGGATGCAACGATACTGCAAATACCAGCTGGGGTTTCTTGCTGTTTACGGACAGTCTTTTCTGTTACGCAAATTGTAGCCACACATCCTTGGGTATTTACACCTGCCCATTGCAGTTCAGGTATTTTTTCTATTAGAGCATTTTTTATTTTCTCACTGCGTACTTTTCGTCTGGAAGCAAATATACGAATGCCACTCTCTTCCGCTTTCTCCAGGATCAGATTTGTTGGAATTATTTCATTACCCTCTACCCGAACAAAGAGAATGCGGGTCGGCAGAAAAAGAGAAATCATCAAAAGAAAAGCAAATATACTCAAAAATATCGGTCTTGTTTTCAGACTCTTTATGCGCCAATATGCCCCTGCTCTGCCGAGTATTCTTACCCGATCATCCCGCTTGTTTACAAGTTCTTTCAATGCAGTATAATCTTTTCGCAATACACTTGCCCGGACTGTCATCTCGTCTACAAACATCAGATGCTCCGCAGTAATATTTCTTTGGCTGATTTGTGACAGCAGTGAAGAAATATCTGCACTAACCAGTTCAATACGAACAGTTCCGAACTGAGAACGAAGAAAATCCAATTATCTTCCTCCTTTACAAAGCCGCACACATTCAATAGTACCCGCAATCACCAGTTGATCTTTCGTCATACAGTTCAGTTCCAGACCGTTTCCGCAAATCTGAATATGCCCGAAACGAACCTTAACACAGACTTCTGACATTGCGTATCCAATAATGCCACAATGGTTTTCGATGAGGACCCTGCGTTCGCCTATAATTTCAACTAGCGGTTGTTTCGGTATCGGTTCAGTTTTTAAATCTGTCACTTCGGCAAGTTTTTCCCATAGATGTTTCCGTTTGCCCATTACTATGCCTCCTTTTTGTTAAGTCTATGAACTTGTAGGGATGTTATTTACCGGATTGGCATAGTTTTCAATGAGGTGACAAAACAATGAAAATATGGAAACGTTATTTTGCAGGTATCATCCTATTCATCGCAATGCTCATTTTGATTTTTGACGCAAAAACAGCCTTAATTGGCGCACAGAACGGACTTTCATTATGTATCAGGGTTGTAATTCCGTCCATTTTTCCTTTCCTGTTCATTTCTGTAATGCTGCCTGGCATAATGTTGGGAAAAAGCATTCCAGGTTTGGGATTTCTGCAACGACTATGCGGAATCCCCAAAGGAAGTGAATCACTGTTTCTTCTGGGATTACTGGGCGGCTACCCGGTGGGAGCCAGTATGATCGAAGAGGCGTATAATAAAGGTTTCATTTCGAAGTCATCAGCCTCCCGTATGCTGGGATTTTGCAGTAATGCCGGTCCCGCATTTCTGTTTGGAATGGTCAGCATACTGTTTGAAAACCAGTTGGTTGTTTGGATATTGTGGATCATACATATTATTTCCGCATTGTTGGTGGGAATGACGTTGCCAAATAAAACAGTGGAATGCTGCACGCTTGCTCCTGCTAATAGGATTGCTATTTCTAAAGCGCTGGAAATCAGCATTAAAAAGATGGCTTTGATTTGTGGTTGGGTTACTGTATTTCGGGTGCTTCTGTCCGTGCTGGATCGGTGGATCCTATGGTTATTGCCTCAAAATGTGCAAGTGAGTATTTGGGGACTTGTTGAATTATCAAACGGTATTACTGCACTAACGGAAATTCCAAGTAACTGTGCCCGTTTTATTCTGTGTTCCGGTATGCTTGCTTTTGCCGGTCTTTGTGTGTGGATGCAAACGGCATCCGTCACGGAAAAACTGGGAACAGGTCTGTATTTCCCCGGAAAAGTACTTCAGTGTCTGTTTAGTGTTTTGCTATCGTGTATCATTCAATTTCTTTTGTTTCCTGCCGGTGAAACCGTTCATTTGCCAATTCTTTTCTATATCATTTTGATATCTATTATCGGATCATCAATTTTCTTCTTAAGAAAGAAAAAAAGTAGTAGCATATCAGGCGCAAATATTGTATAATGATGTAAAATCCGGTATTTAAAAGGAGTCAAACTATGCTGTTTCGTAAAAAAATCTCCCGTTTTTGCAGTTATTGCACATACGGAACAAATATCGGAAACTGCCAGGTACTCTGCACCAAACGAGGGGTTGTTGCAGAAAATTACAACTGCCACAAATTTTCCTACGATCCTTGCAAGCGAATTCCGGCAAAGCAAAAGGCTCTGGATTTTACAAAATATAAGGACGACGATTTTAATCTGTAAAAACAGCGTGTTGCATTTGCAACACGCTGTTTTTTTATCGGATCATTTCCAGAAATTCATCTTCTGATAAAATGGGAATACCCAATTCTCTTGCCTTTCGTTCCTTTGAGCCGGCATTTTCACCGACCACAACATAACTTGTCTTTTTGGAAACCGAGCCGGATGCTTTCCCGCCGTACAGTTCGATTTTTTCTGTTGCATCGTCACGGGTGAATTTTTCCAGCGCACCGGTCAGAACAAAGGTCATTCCCTCAAAACGATTGTCTGAAACAACCCGCTTGCTTTCAAAATTCACGCCTGCTTGACGCAACCGTTCAATCAAATGCTGAGATTGTGGTTGCCGGAACCAATCTGCAATAAATGCGGCTGTCACAGCACCCACATCCGGTACTTCCGTCAGTTCCTCTTTGGTTGCACCCATCAACCCATCCAGAGAACCAAAAAAAGAAGCCAAAACTTTGCCTGTTTTCGCACCCACCTGACGAATCCCCAGAGCATAAATCAGCTTACTCACATCCTGCTGTTTACTGTTTTCAATGGCAGTAAGCAGTTTTTTTGCAGCGAGATCGCCCTTTTGCCATAGCGACTTCATCTCGTCCAATGTGAGGAAATAAATGTCAGCAGGTGATTTAATAAGACCTTTTTCAATTAGTCCTTCCACTATTGACGAACCCAAGCCTTCAATATCCATCGCATCCCGGCTTACAAAATGGGCGATATTTCTGGACAATTGTGCAGGACATTCTGCACCGGTACAGCGCATAAATGCGCCCTCAGCATCCCTCTGTGTAACAGCACCACATACAGGACAATGATCCGGAAGATGATAACGCTTTGTATTTGCAGGGCGCTTAGTCAGATCTACATCCAGAATTTCCGGTATGATCTCACCTGCTTTTCGAATATTGACAGTATCGCCAATCCGAATATCCCTCTGGGAAATAAAATCCTGATTGTGAAGAGTTGCATTTGTAACGGTTGTACCGGCCAAACGCACCGGACGAACCACTGCTTTGGGCGTTAACACACCGGTTCTTCCCACCTGCACAATAATATCTTCCACTACAGTGGGCTTAATTTCAGGAGGATATTTATAGGCTGCTGCCCACTTGGGGAATTTTGCGGTTGCACCCAGGCGATCCCGCATCTTAAGATCATTGACTTTGACGACTGCACCGTCAATATCGCAGGGTAATTTCTGACGGTTTTCGTTGATGGAAAGCACCTGCTGATTGATTTCTTCTATACTGGAAAGCACACGCCAGTCAATGACCTTAAACTGCAGTTTCTGCAAGTATTCCAGGGATTGAGAGTGGCTTTCAAAGGTGACCCCGTCTGCCAATTGTACATTAAAAACTAAAATATCCAAGCCCCTGCTGGCTGCAATCTTGGGATCCAATTGACGCAATGAGCCCGCAGCCGCATTTCTGGGATTTGCGAATAGAGGTTTTCCCTCTTCTTCCTGATGAGCATTGAGTTTTTCAAAACTCTTTTTCGGCATATACACTTCACCGCGCACAATCAGGTGGGGAGGTGCATCCTTAAGAGCCATTGGAATGGATTTTATGGTTTTCAGATTTTCCGTTACATCTTCACCAATGTTTCCGTCACCTCTTGTGGCGCCTCGGATAAAGATACCGTTTTCGTATTCCAATGACACAGAAAGTCCGTCAATTTTTGGTTCAACTGTGAAAGAAACATCCGGGTCGCTTTCCAGTATTTTCAAAAGAAAATCATCCAGTTCTTCCAGAGAAAATACATCCTGCAAACTCATCAGGGGCACAGAATGGGTCACTTTTTCGAACTTGCTGAGTGCCTGGCCACCTACCCGCTTGGTAGGAGAATCCATTCTTGCCAAATCCGGGAATTTTTCTTCCAGTTCTTCCAGTTCCCTGAGCAAGTAGTCATATTCAAAGTCTGGCATTTGGGGATCATCTAAAACATAATACCGATAATTTGCATCATTGAGAATGCCAACAAGTTCTTCAATTCTCTGTTTGCCTTCCATAATTTCCTCCGGTTTGTAAAAAAGTATCAGGAACATCTCCTACTATAATGGTTTCTGCTACGACCACTTGACTGGTCACAGTAAAACTGCTGGTATCTCCAAGAACAAGAACAGCCACATCCACACTGATTTGCATAACAAGTTGCTGAAGTGTCTGATTGATTCCCGCTTCTGAAAAATTACTGCTAAATGTGGCTTCCGAATTGCGTATGGCAATAATTTCCACAGGAATTGAAGGACCTCTTCCTGCAAATACTTCCGGCAGAAACATACTGCCGATCGGAATGCCGAGATCCGCAGTATCCAGCGCTAAAATCTCATCGTTGATGGTGTTGAGAATACTGGTTTTCAAGCGGTTCACTTCGCTCATATTGGTTTTGAGTGCGGTAATTCTGCCGTTTAAGTCTTTTTCAAAATATACGATCCGGTCATACTGAATATTTCCGGTTTCAATTTGAATGTCAATGGCATCGTTAATCAAATCCGATGTGGTATTTCGCACCTGCGTTTCCGCAAGTGTGCGTAACGTCGCACTGTATTTAATACGAAACAGAATAAATAAAAGAATGCTTGCGGCAAGAAAAATGATAACAATTCTTGTAAATCTGATTAAGCCCCGCCGCATAAAATCACCCCAGGGGATTATATGCGGAAACTGGAAAGATATTACAGTCTTTTCAGGTATGCGGATGCCGTTTTAGCCATCAGTTTCTTTGTGCCGATTTGATCAAAAGCGATCTCCAGCAACGCATCTCCACCCATTTTGATTACTGATAATACAAGTCCCCGACCAAAAGCGGTATGCATAACCATATCTCCTTTATTTAATTCCAGATATGTATGTTTCTCCGTTTTGGAAAGTGCAGCAGCATACTGCATACCAACAGGTTTTGCAGATGCGTAAGAAAGACGGGTTTGCGACACACATCCTGCTTTTTGATAACCGCCTTTTCTCAAAATCAGATTATCCGGGATCTCACGTAAAAAACGGGAAGGAAGTGCCGCATTGGTACGACCATACAGCATACGCTGTCCTGCGTGGGTAATATAGAGATTCTCCTTAGCCCTAGTAATTGCCACATAGCACAGACGCCGTTCTTCTTCCATTTCTTCCTGATCACCAATGGCTCGCATCCCAGGGAACAAACCATCTTCAAAGCCCACCAAAAATACATTAGGAAATTCCAGACCCTTCGCAGAGTGCATCGTCATCATAACGACTGCATCGTCTCCTTCCTGATATTGCTCCAGATCTGTATACAGCGCAATTTCTTCCAGGAAACCGGAAAGCGTCGGATTTTCAGCATTCTGGACATAGGAATTGATGCTGGACTTTAATTCCTGAATGTTTTCCAGACGAGTTTTATTTTCTTCTGTGGGCTTTGACTGCAGCATATCTGCGTACCCAGTTCGCCGCATTACTTCTTCATAAAATTCCGGCAGGCTGATTTCAGTTTCCAGCAGTTGTGCAAGTTCTTCAATCATCACCGTAAAGGCCATAAACTTACCGGCTGAGCGCTCCAACGGTCCGTAGGAATAGGGATCTGATACCACCCGGTACAAACCTTGTCCCTCAGCCATTGCAAGGCGCTCAGCGGTTTCCAGAGCCTTTGTGCCAAGTCCTCTGGGAGGATTGTTGATAATTCTGCGCAATCGAAGGTCGTCATTGCGGTTGTTGATCACGCACAAGTAAGACAGCATATCCTTCACTTCTGCCCGATCAAAGAAACGCATACCGCCAATAATTCGGTACGGGATACCATTACGCTTAAATGCAAATTCCAGAGCATTGGACTGGGCGTTGGTTCGATACAAAATCGCATAATCGCAAAACCGTTTTCCACCGGATTTAGAGATGATCTCCCCTGCCACAAAATTACTCTCAGCGCCTTCATCTGCCGCATCATAGACTATAATGGGTTTCCCCTCCCCATTTGCTGTCCAGAGGTGTTTTCCTTTTCGTCCCAGATTATTGGAAATGACAGCATTGGCTGCATTAAGGATTGACTGGGTAGAACGATAATTCTGCTCCAGTCGGATAACGCGACTGCCGCGATATTGTTTCTCGAAATTGAGAATATTTTCAATAGTTGCGCCCCGGAAACGGTAAATACTCTGGTCATCATCACCCACAACGCAAATATTCTCATATCCACCAGCCAAAAGGGCTGTGAGCATATATTGCATATAGTTGGTGTCCTGATACTCATCCACCAAAACATACCGGAATTTCCGCTGATAATAAGTACGAACATCCTCGTGTTCCTGCAGAAGTTTAACTGTATAGTAAATGATATCGTCAAAATCCAGGGCGTTGTTTTCCCGCAATGTTTTCTGATATGTTTGAAAGGCTCGGGCAATGGGAAGCATCCGATAGTCGTTGGTCATCTCCGCCTGATCCAGCATTTCCTCAGCCGATGCGAGTTTATCTTTTTCCCGACTGATAACAGATAAAACATATTTTGCAGGGAATGTTTTATCATCCATACCCATATTTTTGATGATATCTTTCATAATCCGTTCAGAATCGGAGGCATCATAGATGGTAAAACTGCGTGTAAATCCAAGCCGTTCGATATCCCTTCGGAGAATACGGCAACAGGCAGAGTGAAAGGTCATTGCCCAAACATCCTGCCCCTCCGGACCAAGCATATTGCAAAGGCGATCTTTCAGTTCATTGGCAGCCTTGTTGGTAAACGTGATTGCAAGAATGTTATAAGGCATCGGGGCTTCCAGCGCACACAAAAAGTCTGCTCTGCGGCGGTCAATTTCATCTATGGGCTCAGAAAGTTTTTCCAAAAAAACAATGTCATCTTCTGAAACGGTATCCGGCACATCCACGCTGTCGCTGGCCCTGCCATACCGAATCAAATTTGCGATTCGGTTAATGAGCACTGTCGTTTTTCCGCTTCCTGCACCTGCAAGCAGCAAAAGAGGGCCGTCTGTACTCAGCACGGCCTGTCTTTGCATTGCATTTAACTGTAAAAATTGATTCTCGATATACCGCCGTCTGGCAGTAACAAATCGGTCGATCCACTGTTGCGTCATATAAGCACCTGTCCATAAGAAAGTTTCTTATATTTTATCGCATTTTTATCAAAAGGTAAAGCACTATTTCATTTGTTCCCGCAGAAGATTGATCGCCTTTTTTTCAATTCTGGAAACCTGGACCTGACTGACATCCATTATTGAGGAAACCTGCTGCTGGGTAAGTCCATGGAAGTACCGCAGGCGAATTACCATAGATTCTCGTTGAGGGAGTCTGTCAATAGCCTGTCGGAGGGAAATTCGTTCCAGCATCATTTCTTCCGATTCTGTGTCCGACAAAATATTCTCCAGTGTAAACCCTTCCTCACCGGCAGGCTGATGAATGGATTCTACTGCCGCCGTTGCACTTTCTGCAAGCGCAATCTCCTCCGGATCAAAACCGGTTTGTTCTGAAATTTCCGTTATCGTGGGTTCTCTTCCCAGCGCTGTCGTTAACTGACTGCGAACTGTTTTAATCGTAGATGCCCGCTCTTTAATCCCGCGGGATACTTTGACTGCCCCGTCATCCCGCAAAAACCTTCGTATTTCCCCTGCAATTTTTGGAACTGCATAGGTTGAAAACTGTGTACCAAATTCCAAGTCAAACCCATCTACAGCCTTCAAAAAGCCCAAACATCCCAGTTGATACAGATCATCCGGTTCTGCGCCCCGACCAATGAACCTTCTGGCAACAGACCAGATAAGACCAGCATTTTCTGAAACAAGCAATTCTTTTGCGTTTTCATCTCCAGTTTGACTTCTGGCAATTAACTCCTCAGTTCTACTCATTTGCGCCGCTGAAGTTTCCTGCGCATATGTACGCTTGTTCCTTTTCCCGGTGCCGACACCACAGTAAAAGATGTCATAAAACTTTCCATAATGGTAAAGCCCATTCCACTGCGCTCAGAACCGCCGGTTGTAAACATCGGTTTTCTTGCTTGTTCCAAATTTTCAATCCCAACACCTTTGTCTTTGATCACAATATCCAATACATTGCCTTTCAAAATGCGACACCGGAGTGTAATCATACCCAGACCATCAGGATATGCATGAACAATGCAATTTGTAACTGCTTCAGACACGGCAGTTCTGATATCTCCCAATTCTTCCAGTGTAGGGTCCATTTGTGCCGCAAAACAAGCAACTGCGGCACGGGCAAAACTTTCGTTCGCAGATTTACTGGGAAACTCCAAAATCATATAGTTTTCAAATTTCATACGGAAACCTCCTTAATTTCCACCAATTTATCAATTCCTGATGTTCGAAATACTTTTCTTGGTTGATCGTTTAATCCTGTTAAAATGAGTTTGCCATCTATACGTGTCATATTCCGCAAAGCGTTGATCACAACCGCAATTCCGGAAGAATCCATAAAGGTTACTTCCTGAAAATCCAATACACAGCACTTTGGCGTATATGCTTCGATTTTTGCTGTAATATTCTGAATATATCCCTTGGCGCAATGATGATCGATCTCACCAGTCAAAGCGACAGTCAAATGCCCATCTTGCAGAAAACTTGTTAAATGCATCGTTTTCCTCCTCCTTTGATTTCTGAATGTTAGTATATATTCTTCTGTTTTGTATTTGCAGTCGGAATTGGTTGTCAATACAATAAAAAGCATAAAAAGATAGCGAGGAATGCATCTGCACTCCTCGCTATCTGTTATCAATCGGAAAGTTTATGGATAAACAGGCCGCTGCGAAGTTTCGGTTCAAACCAAGTGGACTTGGGAGGCATAATTGCGCCTGCATCTGCAATATCCATCAGGTCATCCATTGTGGTCGGATACATAGAAAATGCTACTGCCATACTGCCATCATCAACACGGTCAGAAAGAGCATCCAGTCCACGAATGCCACCGACAAAATCAATTCGCTTATCCGTTCTTGGATCACCAATACCCAAAATGGGATGCAGCAGATTGTTTTGCAGGATAGAAACATCCAGTCTTGCCACAGGATCCAAACTGTCAAAAGTACCTTCTTTTGCTTCCAGGAGCATCCATTTGCCATCTAAGTACATACCGTAGGTATGTTTCTTTTCAGGTTTCAGGACACCATTGCCGGAATAAGGACTTACTGTAAATTTCTCCCGGACTTTTTCCAAGAATTCATCCACAGAATTTCCGTTTAGATCCTTTACAATGCGGTTATAGTCCATAATGTACAACTGATCATCCGGGAAAATAACAGACAGGAAGTAATTAAACTCCTCTTCCCCGGTAAAATCAGGTTTTTCTTCACGGCGCTTCAGACCAACACGCACGGCAGAAGCACTGCGATGATGTCCATCGGCAATGTAAAGATTATCAATACCTGCAAACTGGGCAGAAATTGCTTCCACTGCTGCACTTTCATCGATTACCCAAACCGTATGACCAATGTTATCCTCGCTGATAAAGTCATAGACCGGTGCCTTTGTCAACATTAGATCGTTAACAATTTGATCGATCGCTTCCTTTGCACGATAGGTCAAGAAAATCGGTCCGGTATTGGCATCGCAGTAATCTACGTGATTGATCCGGTCTTGTTCCTTATCGGCTCTGGTTAATTCGTGTTTTTTAATCACATTGCTAATGTAGTCATCAATGGATGCACAAGCTACAATACCAATCTGTGCCCGTCCGTTCATTACTTGCTTATAGATATAAAAGCAAGGACTTTCATCCTGAATGAAGATGCCATCTGCAATCATTTTGTTCAGATTCTCTCTCGCTTTATCATACACGCGGGTGTCATACAAATCAATTGCAGGATCCAGGTCAATTTCCGCTTTATCAATATGTAAGAAAGAGTAAGGATTGTCCTTGACCATTTCTCTGGCTTCGTTGCTGTCCATAACATCATACGGAAGCGCAGCAACCAAATTTGCAAGTTTTGACACAGGTCGAACGGCTTGAAACGGTCTAATAACAGACATACAGCAATCTCCTTTATTTATATTCGGATTCAAACTTCTTAAGGAACTCCACAAGGGCCTCTACGCCCTCTTTGGGCATTGCATTATATATAGATGCCCGCAATCCTCCGACGGATTTATGGCCTTTCAGGTTGTCAAATCCAGCATTCTTTGTAGCAGCAACAACTTCGGCATCCAGTTCTTTCGATGCAGTCACAAAAGGTACATTCATCAAACTGCGTACATCTTTGTCAACCGTACCGCTGAACATCTGGGAATTATCCAGAAAATCGTACAGGATCTTTGCCTTGTCGATATTCATCTGGTTAATAACTTCCAGACCACCCAAGTTTTTCAGATATTTAAATACCTTACCACAGCAGTAAATTGCCCAGCAGTTGGGTGTGTTGTAGAGAGAATCGGCATCTGCGTGCGTTTTGTACTGCAAATAAACAGGGATATTTTCAAGATCATCACGGATCAGATCCTCACGAATGATTAAAACCACCATACCTGCAGGACCAACATTCTTCTGCACGCCAGCATAAATCAAACCGTAATCAGAAACATTGCAGGGTTTAGACAGGAACATAGAAGACTGGTCAGCAACCAGGATCTTGCCTTTTGTATTGGGCAATTTCTGCCAGGTTGTACCGTGAATCGTCTCATTCTCGCAGATATAAACATAGTCTGCATCCTCAGGAATGTCCAGATTGGAACAATCCGGGATGTATGTATAGTTTTTATCCTTGGAAGAAATAACGGTGACCTCACCCACCTTCTTTGCTTCTGCGATTGCTTTCTTGGACCAGGCACCGGTCTCAATATAGACTGCCTTGCCGTTTTTCATCAGGTTCATAGGAATCATTGAAAACTGCAATGTAGCACCGCCCTGAATGAACAGAACCTTGTAATTATCGGGAATATTCATCAAATCCCGCAGATCCTGCTGTGCTTCGTCAATGATCTTCTGAAATACGGCACTTCTGTGGGACATTTCCATAACACACATACCGCTGCCCCGATAGTTCATCATCTCATCCCGAATCTCTTCCAGAACAGGTTCCGGCATCATTGCAGGACCAGCGGAGAAATTAAATGTACGATCATAATTCATAAAACATACCTCCTGATTGATAATTGTATACAGTATACCAATATCCAAAGAAAATTTCAAGTCGGATATATTTACAAATGAACCTGTAATATTCTATAGTTTGTTGTCTTTTGTGTACATCAGTCCACAGCCGAAAAACATTGGTATGCTTTTGTCCGTAAAAATTACCGAAACGCAACAAAAAGCCACACAAATGTGTGGCTTTTTGTTTGGGTGTTTTGAACTTAATGACACGAATGAAATTGTGCTTGAAAACCGTTTGGCGCAATGTTTTTTATGCTTAATATTCAGTAGGGTAAGCCCATAAGAAAAGCTTGCCTGTTTGTAAGAATGTCAATATCTCCTTCGTTGCGCTTTTTAGCTAAATACTCGGCAAACTCCTCAAATTTATCATAGTCGTAGCTCCACTGATTTTCATAATTCGGCTCGTCTTTTTTCTTTGTACGATGAAACATAAAAACAATGCAAGCCTTTTCTTCTGCCGAAATGTCGACAAGTTTCTTCAGATCGTTAGGGTCGGTAGCGTTATATACTACTGCCGAATTGACGCATAGGCTATCAAAGGAATATATAAGCTGCGGAATATTTTTAATAATGTAACCCGATGCCTCTTTATCGGCAAGCTTCTCCTGAATTTCTAAATGTCTTTTGTTTGGTTTTGGATTTCCACTGGTACGAACATACAGCAAACCTAAATCCCTAAGATGTTCGGCGTTTTCTTCTATGAAATCGTTTTTCATTCGGCTACCTGGAGAGGCAAATCCTATTGTATTTTCAGTTATACCGAGCCAATCACGAAGAAAGTCTACACCCATTATAATATCCTCATCATCATTTTTGTGGGTATGTCCATGAGCGGCAATTTCCATTGACGGGTTGCCATATAAAGGTTAAATCAAAGGCTTTCGCCTTTGGTGAAATATTTTGCTAACGCAAAATGTGAAATTAAATACACCCACCGCCGCAGCGATTTCACTCGAGCGAAGCGAGAATTTCACATTGCGAAGCAATATTTCACCCACCCGTTAGGGTGGATTTAGTTGAAAAAAGTCCTGTTCTTTCGAACAGGACTTTTTTCTGGAGCTAGTGACCTGACTCGAACAGGCGACCTTCTCATTACGAGTGAGATGCACTACCGACTGTGCTACACTAGCATAAATTATGATTAGCGAAAATTATTATAGTCGTATTTTTGTAAAAAGTCAACAGTTTTATCATCTTATTGCTGTTTCTGGGAAATTAGGTCTTGACAAATCGTTTCAAATAGAGTAATATACACAGGCTGGCTGAAATTGTTGCCAGAAAAATGGAGAAGTCGCGTAGCTGGCCGAGCGCGCACGATTGGAAATCGTGTATACCCCAAAAGGGTATCGAGGGTTCAAATCCCTCCTTCTCCGCCATAAAATCCCGAATGCATTTGCGTTCGGGATTTTTCCTTAAATTCTATCAAGCAAGGTGTTTTTATGGATTATAATACCCTCCTGGATGTGGTTGCCGATCTTGGCTACCGCTTGGCGATGTGTGGTGCGGAAACATACCGTATCGAGGAAAGTGTTACACGGATCGTGTGGACATACGGAATTGATGCAGAAGTTTTCGCCATTCCCAACTGTTTGATTATCAGTATAACAACGGAAGATGGAAAAACGATAACCCGTATGCGTCGCATTGGCTTTCACGGAAATGACCTGGACGGCGTTGAATGCTACAATAGTCTTAGCCGAAAAATTTGTACCGAGAAACCAGATCCGAAAATTGCTGCCAAGTGGTTAAAAGCATCGGATCTAAGCAGAAAATCTTATAAATTCCCAATATACCTACTAGGTCATTTTATTGCTGCTTCCGGATTTGCTGTTCTGTTTGGCGGCAAATTGATAGACGGACTTTGTGCAGGAATCTGCGGTATTTTAATCGGACTTGTGAACCGATTACTGGATAAGATGAAGGTCAACGCTTTTTTCAGCACAATGACCAGTGCTTTTTTGATGGCATTGTTAGCCTATGGGTTGGGTGCATTCCGGTGGGCTTATAATACAGATACTGTAGTAATTGGCGCACTGATGCTTCTGGTCCCTGGTTTGTTGATCACAAATGCAATGCGTGATATCATCTTTGGCGATACCAATTCCGGCGTGAACCGCATCGTTCAGGTATTTCTGATTGCTGCTGCAATCTCCCTGGGAACTGGCGTTGGCTGGAGTGCTTCTTCTGTATTATGGGGAGAACCGGTCACCACGCCTCCTGTTGATCATCCATTCCTGATTCAGGTAATCGCCAGTATGGTAGCCTGTGTTGGTTTTTCCCTGTTCTTCAACATCCACGGCTCTGGTTTTTTCCTTTGTGTACTAGGTGGAGGACTCTGCTGGTCAGCATACAGCGCCGCTATATATTTTGGTTGCAACGATTTGCTTGCATACTTTTTAGCAGCGACAATTAGTGCAATATATGCGGAACTTATGGCTCGGATCCGAAAATCACCCGCGATTTCCTACTTAGTGATTTCTATCGTGCCACTAATACCCGGTGCCGGCGTTTATTATACAACAAACCATCTTGTCCGTGGTGATATGCAAAAGTTTTCATCCCAGGGCATTCATACAATTGCCATTGCCGGTGCTTTTGCCGTCGGTATTTTGATGGTTTCCACACTCGTGCATCTTTGGACAGTCTGGCGCACACACAAAAGCAAATAAAAAACTTCGGATCGTTAGATCCGAAGTTTTTTATTTACTTATCCTTATTTTTACCGGTCTTTTTCTCAGCCTTTGCCTTTGCTTTTTCTTCCTGACGCTTCTTAGCCTCAGCCTTTGCATTTTCTACAGCAGTTTCATTGGTAGAAAGTGCCCACTTAGCAAATTCAATACGGACCTGATCCGCACCGGTCTCCAGCACAAACTTATCGTCCTTAATGCTGACGATCGTACCGCAAACACCACCGATGGTAGTGATCTTATCGCCTTCTTTCAAAGAAGAGCGCAAATTTTCCTGTTCTTTCTTACGCTTATTTTCAGGACGGATCAGCATAAAGTAGAACACAGCAACCATAATTACAAGCATAATTATAGTAGGCATTCCGCCGCCACCGCCGCCCTGACCAGTTAAAATAGGAAGCATAGTTAAATCTCCTTTGTTCAAAATGTCCTTACCATTATACCATTATTTAGTAAAAAAGCAAGTAGTATTTAGATGCGCCGGGCTAATTTTTCAGAATATTCATTTCTGAAAGCCTCGAATGTACCATTATCCAAAGCAAATCGGATGCGCTCCATCAGTTTATTATAGAAATACAGATTGTGCATTACCGACAATCGCATTGCAAGCATCTCTTCCGCAACAAACAAATGACGAATATAGGCTCTGGAATATCTGCGGCAAACCGGGCAATCACATTGCGGATCAATGGGTTGCAGATCTAATGCATACTTTGCGTTTTTTAGATTGATCGCACCCTCCCAGGTAAATAACCTTGCGTGACGAGCATTTCTGGCTGGCATAACGCAATCAAAGAAATCGACGCCTCTTGCAACCGCCTCAATAATATTCGTAGGTGTACCAACGCCCATCAGGTATCTGGTCTTATCTGCCGGCATAAACGGTTCCACAGCCTCAATAATGTCATACATTTCTTCTGCTGTTTCTCCCACCGCAAGACCACCAATGGCGTAACCAGGCAGATCCAGATCAGCAATTCGCTTCATATGGTCTACACGAATATCCGCATAGGTGCCGCCTTGATTGATACCCCAGAGCATTTGCTGTGGATTCACAGTGTCCGCAACTCCATTCAACCGGGCATTTTCTGCCTTGCAGCGCTCCAACCAACGGTAAGTTCTGGCTACACTTTGTTTCACATAATCTTTCGGCGCTGGATTTTCAATACATTCATCAAATGCCATACAAATATCCGAGCCCAGATTGGATTGGATCTGCATACTCTCCTCTGGTCCCATAAAAATCTTATGTCCGTCAATATGGGATGCAAAGGTCACGCCCTCTTCTTTAATTTTCCGCAAAGAGGACAGAGAAAAAACCTGAAATCCGCCGGAATCTGTCAAAATCGGTCCGTCCCAAGTCATAAATTTATGAAGACCGCCACATTCTTTTACCAGTTTATCACCAGGGCGCAAATGCAAATGATAGGTATTGCTCAGTTCCACCTGACATCCAATATCTTTCAAATCCTTTGCACTTAGCGCACCTTTAATAGCACCTTGCGTGCCCACATTCATAAAGACGGGAGTCTGCACCGTGCCGTGGGCGCAAGTAAACTCACCGCGACGGGCCTTTCCCTCTGTTTTTAATACTTTAAACATAGAATCCCTCTTATATAATCAGCATCGCATCGCCAAAGGAGAAGAAGCGATACTTTTCCCTGACGGCTGTCTCATAGGCGCTAAGTATATTTTCTCTGCCAGCAAAAGCAGAAACAAGCATTACAAGTGTACTTTCCGGCAAGTGGAAATTTGTGATCAATGCATCCATTGCCTTAAATGTGTAGCCGGGATAAATGAAAATATCTGTCCAGCGGCTTTTTTCCAAAAAAGTCCCATCTTCGTTCACAAGACTTTCCAGTGTCCGGCAAGATGTGGTACCGACGCAAATCACACGTCCTCCCCTCGCCTTAGTTTCATTGAGCATTTGTGCTGTTTGGGCACTGATCATACACAATTCGCTGTGCATATGATGCTCGTCAATGCTTTCAGCCTTCACAGGACGGAATGTTCCCAAACCTACGTGAAGGGTTATAAATGCTGTTTTAATTCCCTTTTCACGAATTTTCTCCAATAGATCCTGTGTAAAATGCAATCCTGCAGTGGGCGCAGCCGCAGAACCAACTTCTTTGGAATAAACGGTTTGATAGCGTTCCTGATCCTGCAATTCCTCTTTAATGTAAGGGGGCAATGGCATTTTTCCCAACCGTTCCAAAACTTCAAGAAAAATCCCTTCATAATCAAATGTCACAATCCGGTTGCCATCCTCATAAACCTTTGTAATTGTAGCAGTCAATTCTCCGTTGCCAAAGAGTACCTGCTGGCCTTCCCGCAGTTTTCTGCCGGGTTTTGCAAGACACTCCCACTGTTTATTCCCAAGATCCCGAAGCAGCAACAGTTCCACCGCACCGCCTGTAGGACGGCTTCCCAGGAGTCGCGCGGGAAGCACCCGGGAATCATTCATAACAAGACAATCGCCCGGTTTCAGATATTCAATTACATCATAAAAATGCCGATGACTAACTTTTCCGGACAGCTTGTCCAGTACCAGAAGTTTCGAACCGTCGCGCTGCTTTAGCGGTGTTTGTGCAATCAGTTCCTCTGGCAATTCATACCAAAAATCACTGGTTTTCAAAATCATAGCCTCCGAATAAACACATTATGTTTAGTATAGTCTATTTTCATCCACTTTGCAACACGCAAATTAAGGTTTTGTGCATAGATTGGGTTGGAGGTATTGCCTATGAATAATTCTTTCTTTACAGGCGTCTGTACAGCCCTGGTAACCCCATTTATAGACGGAAAGATAAATTACCCTATGGCAGAAATGCTGATTCGACGGCAAATCGATGCGGGTGTAAGTGCAATTGTGCTGTCCGGCACAACCGGAGAAGCCTCTACCCTATCCGATGCAGAAAAAATCGAACTGTTTCGACGGTGCAAAGCATATGTTGGAGACAGTTGCTTGATCATCGGTGGTACAGGAACAAATTCAACCGCTCACACATTGGAATTAAGTATTGCCGCAGAAAGCACAGGCATTGATGGTTTGTTAATAGTAACACCCTACTATAACAAAGCAACGCCGGATGGACTGTATATTCATTACCGATCCATAGCACAGGCAGTAAACTTACCGATCATCTGCTATAATGTACCATCACGGACAGCCGTTGACATTCCTGTTTCTGTATATGCCAAACTCAGTACTGTTCCAAATATAGTTGGCGTAAAGGAAGCAAGTAATGATATTACAAAAATTACAAAAATTCGCCGCTCCTGCAGTCGTCCTTTTACGGTCTGGACGGGAAATGATGATTTGATCGTTCCGGCGATTTCTCTGGGTGCACAGGGCGTAATTTCTGTTCTTTCCAATGTTTGTCCCGGAGAAACTGTGGATATGGTAAATAGTGCCATTGCAAGAGACTTTGACACTGCATCCAGCCTGCAATGTCAACTTCAGCCACTGGTCGAACTTTTATTCTGCGAAGTCAATCCCATACCTGTAAAAGCCGCAATGCGCTACTTGGGCTACGATTGCGGTGGTTGCAGACTTCCTCTAACTGAATTGACTACCGAAAACCAATTACGCTTAAAATCTTTCTTTGGATAAATTATTCTGAAAGGCAGTGAGTAGACTTATTCACTGCCTTTTCCCTTCATTACAGTTATTTTGACAATGTTTCTTTTGCTGATATAATAAAAATTGTAACAAAAATGATTTATATGCGTCATATATGCGAAGGAGGTGATAATGTGACTGATTTCCACAAAGTATACAACTTATATTTCAGGGATGTGTACCGGTATGCACTGTCATTGTGCCGGAGTGAATCAATAGCAGAAGAAATTACCCAGGAAACATTCTATAAGGCATTGGAAAAACTAAACAGTTTTGATGGCAGGTGCAAGATATCTGTTTGGCTGTGCCAAATTGCAAAGAACATATACATATCAATGTACCGAAAGAATAAGCATATTGATTATAACACCATTACCGACCTGGTCACAGGTGATGAAAATATTGAAGAGCGCTTCTGCGATCAGGAAACCGCTTTTGCTGTCCATAAGATTTTGCACGCACTTGATGAACCCTATAAAGAAGTTTTTTCTCTTAGAGCATTCGGTGAACTATCATTCAAACAGATTGCAGAATTGTTCGGTAAAACTGAGTCTTGGGCCAGAGTCACTTATCACCGAGCTAGACTAAAAATAAAGGAGGAATTAAAATGACAGTATCTTGTAAAGTCATTGAGGATATGCTGCCAATATACTATGATGCGGTATGTTCCTTAGAAAGTGCAACACTCGTTGAAGAACACTTGAAAGAATGTCCGCAATGCAGGCAAGTGCTTTCCAATCTTCACTCAGAAATTGAGATTTCAGAAAAACCTGTGGATGATCTGAAACCACTTGAAAACATTGAAAAGAAATGGAAGAAAAGTAAAAGGACATACATCCGACGAGGCGTTTGTATTACACTGGCTATTTTGGTACTTGTTGCGCTCCTTTTAACTGGAATATGGTACTTCAGTTATGGAAAATACTGGTATCAATTAACGGATGTTATGGTGCGAACCACTAAGGAAGATAAGGCCTTTTCATCGTCTGACTACATATTAGAAAAGGACGGATACCAATTCGATGTTTCTTTGCCTGTATTTATGAGTGATAGCGGTTTTGTTCGGATTATGGATAATGAAGGGCTTGTGATGTTCCTTTATCCACAATCCGGCGGTAGTTACACATTCTGGTTGTATATAACCGATCAAAACAATGTATCGTATTCAGTATATCTGAAGTCAGACCTTACCCCGGATTTTGATAACCATCCATTTCCGGTTCGCAGTAAGCGTGAAAAGGAAAAAATCACGCAACTTTTAATCGATCAAAATGAAAACATTGTTTCTATGATTGATGAAGTTCAGGAACTTTGGGGGATTTGTTTAATATAAAACAAGCCATAAAGCACAATAACGAAAAGGTGCCTCAAATGGGCACCTTTTTTCCTTTTAAGTTTTTTGTAATTTTTTGAGTGTTTATCATTTTTTGCTCGTACTATAAGTGATCGATCAATCTTAGCGAAAGGAGGGAGCGATTTGAAAGACACTACTGCTATTACCGGAGTTAGAAATCGAGATGAACGCACAATCAGCCAAATTATCAGCAAGTATTCCAAACTTCTGTGGCCTATCGTTTCTGCAGTTCTAAAGAATGTGGGTTCCGAGCAAGATGTGGAAGAATGTGTTGCTGATGTGTTTATTGATCTTTGGAAAAATCCAGATAAATATGATCCGGAACGCGGGACACTGAAAAGTTGGCTCTGTATGGTAGCGCGATGTAAAGCGATTGATCGCTACAGAATGCTCTCAAAATACACCACAGTACCATTGGAAAGTGCTATGATGGTTGGGCGTATGGGTATGCAGGATGCTCTGCTACAGGAAGAAACGAAGCGAGAACTTGTTGCGGCTGTTAACACATTGGCAGATGTGGAAAAAGATATTCTGATCCGACGGTATTACTACGAGCAAAAACCAAGAGAAATTGCAAAGGCTTTGGATTTGCCCCTAAAGCAGGTTGAAAACCACCTATATCGCTCCAAGATAAAACTGCGCAAAGCCATATCCGTATGTTAGGAGGTCACTTATGAATCGAATACAAAAGCACAATTTGTATCATATTAAACGATACTTTGAAAGAAATACCGGCATCAAACTGGTCACAGCAGGAAGCAAAGAAGAAAAATTTTTCGTCCATAATAAAGTAAACAGCAGACGTCTTCCCAGATTTGCACTAATATCCGTTATTATCGCTTTGTTTGTCACATTGACTGCCTTTGCGGTAACAAAATTTTCAAAATTAACCGGCGACAGTCTTACAATGACCGCTTCTTATTATGGTAGCGGTGTAGTTTGGGTGGAAATCTCAAATCAGTCTGATAAAGATTTGGAGTTTGAGCCAACAATAAAACTTTACTATTACAGCACACAGCAGTTAGTTGAAACGACCCATGAAGAACCGTACTTAGAAAATCTCACAATTCCTGCCAACTCCACACAAACGGTCAGATTGGATTTGCGAAGAACCTAC
>JAZNDD010000117.1:0-3012 GCA_045587865.1 Faecousia sp. | reverse complement strand
GTTCCTCCAGTTTCTGGAGTCTGCGGATGTAGTTTTCCACATTTTCACGGCGGGCACCGGGGCGAGCAGCGGATACGGCATCGGCTGCCTGCACCAGAACTGCGCTCACTGTCTCGTGCTCCACATCACCCTGGTGTGCCTCAATGGCATTGACGATCACAGGATTTTCCTTGTACTTGCGTGCCAAGTCTGCACCCAACTGAACGTGGCTGCCTTCCACTTCGTGGTCGATGGACTTACCCAAATCGTGCAGCAGACCTGCGCGCTTAGCCATAGCCACATCTACGCCCAACTCCGCAGCCATCAGGCCTGCAATGTGGGCAACTTCCATAGAGTGGTTGAGCACATTCTGACCGTAAGAAGTGCGGTACTTCTGGCGGCCCAGAATCTTGATCAGTTCGGGATTCAGGCCGTGAACGCCGGTCTCATAACAGGCGCGCTCGCCTTCCTCGCGGATGGTGCGATCCACATCTTTTTGTGCCTTCTCCACCATATCCTCAATGCGGGTGGGGTGGATACGGCCATCACCGATCAGTTTTTCCAGAGCCAACCGAGCCACCTCACGGCGAACCGGGTCAAAACTGCTGACGGTGATTGCTTCCGGTGTATCGTCGATGATCAGGTCAACACCGGTAATGGTTTCCAAAGTCCGGATATTCCGGCCCTCGCGGCCGATGATACGGCCCTTCATCTCATCATTGGGCAGGGGCACAACCGATACGGTAGCCTCTGCTGCGTGGTCTGCTGCACACCGCTGGATGGCGATGGACAGAACCTCTCTTGCCTTCTCCTCGGCCTCGTCCTTCATTTCCTGCTCGATCTGCTTGATCTTCATTGCAGTTTCGTGACGGATCTCTTCTTCCACATTCTTCAGTAGTTGAACCTTTGCCTGCTCCTGGCTCAGACCGGAGATTTTCTCCAGGGTTGCCATATGTGCCTTCTTAACAGCCTCGGCTTCTTCCTTGGCGTGCGCCACCTCAGCCATACGGCGGGCAAGTTCTTCTTCCTTATGTTCGAATGCTTCTGTTTTCTTGTCGAGGGTTTCTTCCTTCTGCTGCAGCCGGCGCTCTTGTTTACTCAGTGCCGCACGGCGCTCTTTGACTTCCTTGTCGTGTTCAATCCGGGATTTATGGATTTCATCTTTTGCTTCCAGCAGCATTTCCTTCTTGCGGCTTTCGCCGTTACGGATAGCCTCGTTGATCAGACGGGTTGCCTCTGCCTCTGCAGAACCGATCTGCCGTTCCGCAACCTTCTTGCGGTACGAAGTGCCGACACCAAAGCCAACACCAAGGCCTACCACTGCCGCAGCAACGATGTAGATGATCGTCATGATTTCCATACTCTCCTGCACACCTCCTTTGTAGAATAGGCATCACCAAAGGGGTGGCGCTAGGGCCAAATGGGCATATTTAATTTAACACTTCATCTGCCATTGGCAGTAAATGTAAGCAAAATAAACGCCATAAGGCGCAAAACGCAAACCCCGGCCGATGCCGGTTAATAGATAAAAATGAAACGCAGGGGGCATACTGCCCTGCCTGGCGCACACTATACCAAATCTATTTTACTTGTGTCTGACGGGATTGTCAAGAAAAATTACACAAAAACACAAAATATAGGGTTCCTTCCGGTTGTTCAGCAGTGGATTTTGCGTTGACATCTCCCCTGCTCCGTGGTAGAATAAACAGGCATGCAATGAGGTGATGGGCTTTGAACGAGAAAAGTATGGCGCAAATCCGCCATTTCATCTGGGATTTTGACGGAACTCTGTTTGATACCTATCCCACCATCATCGGTTTTCTACGCTCGGCATTGCAGGAATATGGTTACGATTGTGACCCGGATGAGGCAATGACGCTGATGCTGGATACCATCGCCACTGCCCGGAATTACTATGCAGACCTATACGGCATCGACCGCGAGGCATTGCTGGAACGCTATATGCACTACCACGCAACGCGCACACCTCTACTCCCTGCAAAGCCTTTTGACGGTGTTCAGGAAGTGCTCAAGTATATCTGCCAGTCCGGACGGTATCATTATATTTACACCCACCGGGACGACACAGAAACGGTGCGTTATCTGGAAAAATACGGTCTTTCGGAATATTTCCGGGAAATTGTTGGAACCACATCACCCCATTTTGCGCCGAAGCCTTCCCCGGATTCTGTTTTGTACCTTATGAAAAAGTACGGTATGACTGTCCAAAATACCGCTTTGGTGGGCGACCGGGGCTGTGATCTGGAAAGCGCCCGCAATGCAGGCATTCGCACCGTGCATTTACAATGCCCGATTGCGCCGCAGCAATTGGAATGCACCTGGCGGGTCAGTAGTTTTCAAGAAATGCGCTCCCTGATTGGATAAATATTGTCAATTGACCATTGTCAATGGATAATTATATGCGGGCGTGGTGGAATTGGCAGACACGTTGGATTTAGGTTCCAATGGGCAACCGTGCAGGTTCAAGTCCTGTCGCCCGTACCAGAAAAAGCACCCTTCGGGGTGCTTTTTCAACTAAATCCGTCCTATCGGACGGGATAAATCCCGCTTTCGTGGGATGAAATCACTTGCGTGATGAAATCCGACTTCGTCGGGAGATAAGGACGGATTTAATTTCATCTGCGAAGCAGATTTCATCCAAGCACCGCTTGGATTTCACCGTGAGCGTAAGCGAACGATTTCACTAAAAACGAACGGTTATGTAAGAGTTCGAATTCATACGCTAAAACGTCAAAAATATCTTTTTTGTAGCACATACACACAATCCCCCAGTGAAATTGTATCAATTTCACTGGGGGATTGAACTAAGTTTGCCCTTTGGGCAAGGGGTTGTAAAGAAACTTGAAATTTATTTAGAGTATATATTTCTGTCAAAACCGTCAAATTTCTGTTTGACGGTCTGTTGTACCGCCTCGCCACTTGCCTCCCCTCATAGGGGAGGTGCCCAGTGCGCACACTGGGCGGAGGGGTTGTCCTATCTTAAGAAGTACACTCCCCCAGTCACCTGCGGTG
>JAZNDD010000116.1:0-3938 GCA_045587865.1 Faecousia sp. | reverse complement strand
ATAATAGTAAACAATACCTTGGCATTGGCTGATTAGTAAAAAAGAAATTTATCAATCTATGTATTAAAGATAAGTAACAAACACTAATTTCCCTCTTTTGCGTATTGCAGGACAGGCTGCTATCAAGGAAAGCAAGTAATTGCTGACTTTATAAAATGAAATTATCCGCCCGAGGAAACTCGGGCGGATTTTTCTTTCCAAAGTCCTTTTAAATGGACATAAAATGTGCTACAATTAAGAAAACAATAAAAGGAGGCAGTTGTTATGCCATTACATTTAGAAGCCCTCACTGAGCAAAATTCTTCTGAAATTCTTGCTTGGATTTTGCAAGAAGAATTACAAAGCATCAACGACGCATTTGCACAAAGTAATAAACGGTACTTTTTAGGAACTACACCGCTCGTTAATCAAAAAACAGGTAAGGAAATCGGCAAATATGTTTTTACCTTTTTTAGCAACATAGAGCAGCAGAGAAATGAAATCTTAGATTTGGATATCACCTTAAACAATGATTCACAGATAGAACTTCAATTCGCAAAAAAACTACCGCAATCATCTGCTTCTAACGAATACTATGAAGCGGTAACGGTAGAAACCGAACAACATCTTATAGTAGAAACTGTTAATCGCTATGTAATTGAATCTGAAATCGAAAGGAAAAATGTTTCGGTTTGTGTCTCCGCATTCCCTTATGAACTGACTGTTTTTGATGACGAACGAGCCTTCAATAAATTCTGCGGATTTGAAAATGCGGTTGAGGTTGCAAACACAGGTATGTTTGTTCACGGATTAGGAACAAACTTTATTGCTCCAGGCGGAGTGTTCAGCGGTAAGACAAACGACGATGAGGCGCCATGGTCTTTTGTTGTTGGTGTAGTTGAATCGTTTTCCGATATAACAATTGCTTTTGGTGAAAACAAGCACGAAGCATACATAATCTACCTAAACACGGCAATCGGAACGCTTCCTACCTTGGCAGGTAAAGCAATGTTTGATATGCAAGGGCTGTCCAAAGGTAAAATTATAGGAATGAATGCCTATATTAAGGCGAATTTTGTAAAAGATAAATATCCGCAAAAGTAAGGCTTGTTGTTTTCCCTCTTTTGCTGTCAGCAGCACAGGCTGCTATCAAGGGCTAATTGCTAACAATAAAAACGCCACCCGTTTGGGTGGCGTTTTTTGAAATATCCTATTTCTTAGGATAGGGTGTCTTTTGGTCAGTTAGTCCAAGAAGATAATCGACGCTGACGTGATGGAACTGAGCCAGGGCAACTAAAACTTGCGGTGGAATCATACGTTCTCCGCTTTCATAATAAGCATAGGTCCTTTGGGGAACATTGATCTGTTTTCCAAGCTCAGCCTGCGTTAGGTCAGCATCTTCTCTTAAATTGCGAATTCTATCGTATTTTTTAGCCATTCATATCACCAACAACACTATACAGTAGAACGAATTGTTCTATTGACATTTTGAATGTTTTGTTCTAAGATATCCGTGTTGCAAAGAACGAATAACGATACAGAGGTGTGTTTTATGGACGAATTTGGCTGTGATTACGAGTGCAGAACGGTTGGTGAAAGCATTATCAAATACAATATTTCCAATGATTGGAGTGCTGAATTTGATGCTTATGATGATATATATCCCATTATTTGCGTACAAGTAGATGAAATTCGCAAGACACCTGCCATAATGGATTTGAAACTTAGGGTTGCGGAGAATGAGGCTGATGAATACGCTGGATGTATGGTGCTTACAAATCAAAAGACCATCGCATTCAAGATTGATTATATGAGCGACTTAATAAGGGCAATAGAGCCCCCAAAATAAACCGCTCTTTGTTCCCTCTTTTGCGGATCGCACCGCGGACAGCCATCAAGGGCTAATTGCTAACAAAAAAATGCCGTCCTTCGGGACGGCAGTTTTTGTTAGCATCGATATAAATCCCGTTGGGTTTGTCGATATACCGCAGGCATATCGACAAATCGTAGGGGCGACTATTAGTCGCCCGCAGGCGGCAGGGGGATTTCGTATATTGACTTTCTTTTGCTATCCGTTATAATAAAAACAAGAAGTGTTGGTTTCCCTCTTTTACTGCACCACAGCTTGTTTTTCCAAGGCGTTTGCCGGGACTTGGTGCATTTCAGAAAATGTCATTGCGGAGGAATAGAGCATGCCTTTTTGTACTCGTTGCGGAAAAATGGTAGGAAATACAGACAGCTTCTGTACCGGCTGCGGAAACAGGCTGAACCAGCAGATGGTCCCTGTGAGAACGAATACGGTTGTGTCGCAGATAGAGCTTGTCCGCGGGCAAGAGGTCAGATTTCCGCTGTTAAGCGAAACGATCGTGGTATCCAGGGAAATGGATGTTTTTAATACCTATCGCAAGCAGTTTTCGTTCATGGCAAAGAAGAAGGTGGGCGAACTGCATGCAGAATACTGCGCGCGGATCAAGGATCTGGATTCGTTTCTCATCGTCTTCCCCGAAATATACCAAAAGCACAGAAGCCCGCTCATAAACGCCGCGATGGAAGTGCTGTACAAGGCGGAAATCTATGACATTTCCCAGGAGCAATTCGAGCAGGATCATACTGCTGATTTTTGCCTATGCGGCGAAGATGTGGATAACATGATCGAGAGCTTCAACCTAACCATCGAAGCCAATCAAGACAAAAAGATCAGAATGTATAATATGATGCCGGGCATGGTTTTCAGCGGCATAGGTGGCTTTGCGGCGGCGCTGGCAGTGAATGTGGCAGTTACGAAAATAGCGGAAAACGACATTAAGAACGCAAATGTTTCTTCCAAGCAAAGAGCCGAGCTGTTCAGCCGTGTGGACACCAATACCTTGATGGAAAGAGCCTATATAGATTATTGGCGTGTATTTCTGTCCTTGACCTATATTCTGAACCAGCGGGGGCTTGGGGTGTGGTATCCCACGGTGGATTGCAACAATCGTGCGGAAGGCCTGTTCCAAAATCTTGCGTCCGGAAGGATCCCCCCGGATAAGGTCCTGCCGCAGATCTCCTTGCTGTATACCCTGAACCCCTATAACGATAATTATCTGAGCTTTTTGACCCATAGATACGGATTGACCCACGAAACAAAGGCAATCTGCACCTATTTTAGTGTTTGATCCTCTGGGAGGTAGCGAAATGTTTGATGCAAACCGTGTAAAAAATGAATGTGTTGCGTGGATCCGCAACTTTTTTGAAGAGAATGGCAAGGGCTGTAATGCTGTTGTGGGCATCTCCGGCGGCAAGGACAGCTCCATCGCCGCAGCGCTGTGCGTGGAGGCTCTGGGCAAGGATCGGGTCATCGGCGTGCTGATGCCCCAGGGTCAGCAGGGGGACATCGACATGGCATACCTGCTGGTCAACCACCTGGGCATCCGGCACTATGAGATCAACGTGAAGGCGGCTGTGGACGGCATTCTGGGTGCCATGCCCGCCGATCTGCCCATTTCCCAGCAGACCCGGATCAACGTGCCGCCCCGGGTGCGGATGGCGACACTGTACGCCGTGAGCCAGTCGGTGAACGGGCGTGTGGTGAATACCTGCAATCTGTCCGAGGACTGGGTGGGCTACTCCACCCGTTACGGCGATGCCGCCGGCGACTTTTCGCCCATGTGCAACCTGACGGTCACCGAGGTCAAGGAGATCGGTCGGCTGCTGGGTCTGCCGGAGGTGCTGGTGGACAAGGTGCCCATTGACGGTCTGTGCGGCAAGACCGATGAGGAGAATCTGGGCTTTACCTATGCGGAGCTGGATGTGTATATCCGCACCGGCGTGATGAACGACCCGGAAAAGAAGGCGCTCATCGACCGGAAGCACCAAATGAACCTCTTCAAGCTGCAGCTCATGCCCAGCTTCGACCCGAAGATCTGATTGGGAAGATGATTGTTTATATGAGCAACGCCATCGTAGGGCGGGGTCATGAC
>JAZNDD010000115.1:0-2228 GCA_045587865.1 Faecousia sp. | reverse complement strand
CCCATTGACGCTTAGGGTAACAGACTGCTTGCCAGCTACATTAAAGCCGTTGAAAGCACCACCGATCTTCTCAAAGCGCTCCGTTTGTGTGTTGTAGGCATACACAGGACCGCCGGCAACAAAATACTGCTTATACAGCTTGTTTCCGTTTGCGTCTTCGGTTTCCACCACATCTGTGGCCATCTGGTTCATACCTGCTTCCCAGGCAGTATCATCCAGCCCCAGCGCCATAGCATCCTCATAGCCCACGATCTCCATAGTTGCAAGATCAATTAGCAGCAGTTCCTGAAATCCCATACCACCGGCGATCAGATAGTCTCCATCGCCCAGGACGGTCAGACCGCGGGTGCCCGTATTGGGACCGATCTGCGCAGAAACATCCACCTCAGTGACCTTTGTTTTGTTCACAAGGTCGTATTTAATGACCTTTTTGCTGTTAAGGCTGGTAGCCGTCAGATAGAGATAATCCCCGTAGCAGTCAATCGCACCGATACCACCGGTAGCATCTTCGGTAACTTCTCCATCTTCGCCCTCTACTTCAGAGAAACTTTCCTGGATCATATCGCCCAGATCGGTGTACTTATTGGTCGCCGGATCATACTCTGCCAGATGTCCTTCATAGGACAGTCCAATATAAACCTTTCCGTTATGGGCCGCGATGCCGCGAAGGGCCTGTTCGCCACCCAGTCCGGTGAAATTATTATAATATGCTGTGAATCTACCCTTGCCGGTATAAAGGTTATAGCCATACATCCGCTTTCCGTTGCCACCCACAAACAGCTCGGTCTGGGTATTTCCATTTCCGTCTACCCACTGCACCACCGCGGTGCTGGTAGGATAGCTGATGCCGGTCCCAACGCGCTTCACCAGTTCCCAGGTATCCAGATTGAATATGAGAAGCTGACCGCCCTCGATGGGCAGATAGTAGTAGTCCTGACCGTCCACTTCCCATACCGCTGCCATAGCACCTGCATCGGCTACGGTGATCACATTTTCTTTCACGGTCAGCGGCCGTACCCGCTCTTCGGCAGATGCTGCCTCCGGGGTTTTTCCGCCGGCTGTCATAGTCAGATTGGTCAGATATACATAACTGTTATCCTGGAAAGGTGCCGATTCGTAACATTCCATTACTACGATGTATTCCTTATCGGCTTGGAATGTCCAGTTGCCGATAAAGGCAGAATTGCTGGCATTGGCAGTGCCTGCGTACAGGTTTACCATACCCACCCGATTGTCAGGGTCCATATTCGCCTGAATATTCTCAGCACGGGTAAGCACATCTGCCTGTGCAATGGAGGCTTCTCCTTCTGCCTCTAAAATGTAAAAGGCTGTTTTGCCACTGCCGGTGTAGCCATAGTAAGTAAGGTCAATGGCGTAAGTACCTTCGCCGGGGCTTTTAATGCGAAATGCGATCCAGTCATCCTGTCTTAAAACGCTCCGCAAGCCGGTTGTTTTTTGGAAGCGGACATCAATACCCGGAAGGTGGGCTTCATCGGTAGCCGTCCGCCGAATTCCTTCACTGGCAGCTTCATAAGTCCAGTTCAAGGCATACTGTTCTCCCTCAGCAAGGGCATACCGCTCCGGTATTGTCAGCGTACAAGGAAGGTCCTTCAGCCAATCACCGCCCTGGAGGGCTCTTGCCATCTGACCGGCTTTTGCATCAGTGCTTCCCAGTCCGTAATACAGGCCACCGGATTTGGGGATCTGAACAAAGTCATACACCACCGTCTCTGCATCTGTAGCAAAGCTTACAGGCACAATGTATGACATTGCCATACAAATTACCAGTGCAATTGCCAGTAAACGCATTAAATTCTTTTTCATACAATATCCTCCTGATTATTCGTCAGATATAAGTAAAAAAACAGGACTGATGGCTAAGCCGTCAGTCCTGTCTGAATGCGGATAGTTGTCTTCTGCCTTCGTGGACACCGTAACAGCCGCTTATTATCGATTCTATTTGATAAGCTTCGCAATTTCTTTACAAAGGTTCTGCCCATAGTGGCAGAAACCGTCGTCATTGGGATGCAATCTACGGTCGGCAAAATAAGCTTCATCCTTGGGGACAAGGTCGAAGCCCCGCACCGCCTGCACATTGGCAAGCCCTGCGCAACTACTGCAGATAATTTTCTCCAAATCCGCAAAGGGACCAAAAGGCATCTGCTCTTGATAGTCTTTTCGCCAAACAGGCGTTATGACAAAAATCTGCGCCTGGGGATTTTTTTCGG
>JAZNDD010000114.1:0-2595 GCA_045587865.1 Faecousia sp. | reverse complement strand
TGAATGCGAAGACCCCATTTGCTTTCTGTGCGGAATTGCAGATCCTTTACAGAATCAGAGCCTTCCAAATACATCCAGTTGAGCTGGTTGTTTGCATACAGGTTTTCCAAATGGTTCTGGGTGCTCTTACCACAGCCGCAGAAACAGTTATTATAGTAAGTAACGGTTTTCAGCGCACCGTCTTTTAGGAAAATGTCGTTGTAGCCTTCGTCGGGATCGTTATAGAGAACGAAATCGTAATAAGCAATTGCACCATCTGCAGGAGGGGTAGTTTCTGCGGGAGCAGAAGTTTCCGTAGGCGCAGTGGTGGTTTCTGCTGTTGTTCCCTCAGTCGTTGCGGTAGTGGTTTCATCGGGCACTGTAGCAGGCAAGATCAGTTCCAGCTCGCCTATGAACATTCTTTGAATGCCCACATTCTTGAACACCACAATGTAGTCTCCGACTGCAGTAAAGTTGTAGGTGTTAAACCGGGCGGTTTCCCCTGCTTCTTTCAGTGCAGAAATTCTGCCGATACTATTGGCAGATTTATCCCCTGCCATCAGGGCTTCTGCAGAACCTGCTGCTGCCAATTCCTCCGCTGTGAAAATATAAGCATCATACGCGCCATCATAGGTACAGACATAACTGGAAGTAACCTCCAGCGCAAATTCGCCTGCCTGGGGAACTTTGATCTGGAAGGCTGTCCAGCCTTCCTTTGAGGAATCCGCGATGCGCAGACCCCAGCCACTATCGGAGCGGAATTCAATATTGCTGTCGCCTACAGAGCTCTCCAGATACTTCCACTTCAAATCGTCGTATTTGGAGACAATGTGTTCTTTCACCGTTCCGCAGCCACAGAAGCAGTCATTTTCCATTTTTCTTCTGGTGACAGTCGCACCATTCATAAATATCTCATTATAACCGTCATTCTGCTCTGCGTTATAAAGGATGAAGTCATAGGTTTCAATGACCTGATCTTCTTGCGGTACAACGGTGGTTTCTGTAGTACCGGTGGTTTCCTCTGTGCCTGTGCCGTAGTCGATCAGGCTCAGACCGCCCAGATACATCCGTTTGGAATTATCCAGTTTCAGCACCACCACATATTCCCCGGCGGTGCTAAAGTTCCAGGAACCAAATTCGCCACTCACGCCGGACAGGTTCAGTGTGCCAAGGCAATGAGAAGCAGCATTGGCAGATGCCATCAGGTTAGCGACCGTTCCGTTACCCAGCTCAGCCATGGTAAACACGTATGCCTGGAACTTTCCGGCATCGCTGGCACTGCCTGTATATTTCAGTGCAAATCTACCAGCCTGGGGTACATGGATCTTAAATGCAATCCAGCCGTTGCTGTCCGTTTCGTCCTGCAGACGAAGACCCCAGTTGATGCTCTGGCGGAACAGGCGCTCCGTCATAGTATCCTCAACATAGGACCAGCCGTAAGTGGCATAGTTATCTGCATAATGCTCATAGACCATTTTCTTGCAGCCACAAGCACAATCACCGGTCAGTAAATGCTTTGAGGTTTTATTGCCGTAAACGGCACTATCTAAGATAAAGTTGTAGGACGCTACAACCGTACCCTCGTCCTCTGCAAAGGTGGCAGGAACGACAAAGGACATCAGCGTGCAAACAAGAAGCACCACTGAAATCAAACGCTTGATTCCTTGTTTCATAATATAATCCCTCCAGAAATAATAGAGTCTAGGATTCTATTTATCATTTTACAATGTGTTTTTTTAAAATGCTTGAACTGGGAAGAGAAATGCTTGTAAAATTCTACGAAATCAACAAAGTTCCAACAGGACAACGGAATTGTTTGTCATAGCAAAACTTACCACAGGATTTTCCGGGGTTACTGTACCCAGGCTTTCCGCCTGCAGCGCACCTGCCTGGCGGATCTGCTCTTTTTGCTCCTGGGTGGGATCCTGAGGAGAACCCAGTTCTAAGAATTTCGTATAAACATTGGCATTCTTTGCGTCAATACGCCAAATTTTCACATCGTACTGCCTTTCAATGCCGCCCAGATCGATCTGCACATCCAGATCCTGCAGTTGACGCTTCAAAAGATCGTCACCGTATGCCAGCAGCACGGAAATGTGACCGTCTGCGTGCCGGGTAGGCATAATGGATACATCCTGATAGCGCTTGGTGGTGTAATAGTAAAGCTTTTCGTTACCCAGACGGGCAGAGAGTACATAAGCATTATAAATGGGCTTGGGATAAAAACTCTTACTAAAGAAATTGCGGTGTCCGCCAAAATCGATCTTCAGATTATGGGCACCGGACAGGCAAAGGTACTGCGGATCGGTCAGACCAATCTCGTCACAGTGGGTAAGCATCTTTACAAAATACACCGCATACTTTTCGTCCTCACGCATAATCGATTCCGGGCAACGCACCACTCCGTCATAGCCGCTGGTAATCGCACCCCATTCGTCGCAGATCATAGGCAGATCTCCGTAGCCGTGCATTTTCGCGATCTGCTTGTACATCAAAGTGTTGCGGATCGCACCCAGGGCGTTGAGGGGTCTTGTGTTGTCTGCGATCTGCTGGGGACAGGTGCCGTAACTATGGTAACTCAAAAAGTCCAGGCGGATGCCGTTTTCCCGGATATAG
>JAZNDD010000113.1:0-6264 GCA_045587865.1 Faecousia sp. | reverse complement strand
AACGTGACCCATTCTGGCAAAGCGGGTTAGATCGTCAGCGGTGCATTCCACATTGGCGCCGCAATCCACCAGACACAGCAAATTCTTGCCGCTGCAGGGCAGGGCGCTTGCCAGCGCCGGGAATTTCAGTCCCGGCAGCAGACCCAGCCGGCAGATGGAGCCGACCAGCATTGCGCCGGTGTTGCCGGCAGACATCATTGCATCACACGCTGGATCGTTTTTGAGCCGATCATAGGCGATCGCCATTGTTCTGCCGTCCGCATCCCCGAAAATACAGGTGGGTGGGTCTTCGTTGCGAATATACTTGCAGGCATCCATCAACTCATATTGGGCAGGATCGATGCCTTCCCGGTCCAGGACCTCTTTTGTTTCCGTCGCAGGACCTACAAGGATGGGGAAAAAGTCGTGGCCGTTTTTCAGGGCCTGGGCTACGCCGGCAACAATGGATGTAAATTCAATATCCGCACCCATTGTGTCGATTACGATTTTCGTCATAGCACTTACTCCAGAGAGATAATGAAGTCATAAACAGCCTGCTTGCCTTCCACAAAGCCCGTATCCACCATCGGATAGGTGCTTTGCATATAATCGGAAAGGGCTGCAATTTCTTCCTGAGAAACATTTTCTCCGCAGAAGAAGAGGATCACATCTTTATGATGCTGGGAAGTGATTTTTTTCACCAACTGCTTGGCAGCATCCAGGCGGTTATTTTCCGTGACCAGAATGTGCTTGCCGTCCAGACCGATATAAGAACCCTTTTCAATATCCAGACCGTCCATATGGGCGTCCCGGATCGAGGTGGTTACATAACCGGTCGTTACATTTTCCAGGTTGGAACGCATATCCTCGATCAGTTCTTCCACCGTATCACACCACAGATTCATCATAGACAGGGCAGAATAGCCTTCTACAATGGACTTGGTGGGGATGACCCGCACATCGCACTGGGAGTAGGTATCAGCCGCCTGATTGGCTGTGAGGATAATATTGGAGTTGTTGGGCAGAACGATGATATGCTCTGCATCAAATTTTTCAAAGGCTTCCAAAAATGCGCTGACAGGGGGATTGTTGGTCTGACCGCCGTCAATCACATAGGAAGTACCGATGCTTTCAAAGTACTCTTTAATGCCTTCGCCGGATGCTACGGCAATGATGGCATATTTTACTTTCTCCCGTTTCGCTTGTTCCTGCTGGACTTCGCTATGCTGGATGGACATATTTTCGATCTTCACAGTAACAAATTCACCAAACTGTCTGGCATAGCCCAGGGCAGCATCGGGGGTAAAGGTGTGGATGTGAATTTTCACAATACCGTCGTTATGTACCGCAACGATAGAGTCGCCCATTTCTTCCAGAGGCTTTGTAAAACTCTGCAGGTCGAAAGATGCCAGATCGGTCTTGTAGTTCATCAGTTGCAGGATGAACTCGGTGCAGTAGCCATATTCCAGATGGCTGTCCGGACCGAAATCATAATTGGGGGAAGCAGAAGGGACAGACCAGTCTGCCGCATCGGGAATGTCTTCTACAGACTCACCGTGCAGGTAGGCACAAATGCCGTCAATAAAGCACACAAGACCGGCACCGCCGCTGTCTACCACGCCGGCTTCCTTCAATACAGGCAGAAGGTCCGGTGTTTTTTGCAAAGTGGTAGCCATTTGCTTCCGCAGGGCATCAAAACCCTCCAGGAAAGATTCGTATTTCTTTGCATTTTTGCGAAGAAAATCGGACGCTTCCCGGATGACCGTCAAGATCGTACCTTCTGTGGGGGTGAGAATAGAATGATAGGCATCTTCTGTAGCGCAGGTAAAGGCACATTCCAGATCCTGGAAGGCGATGGTTTCCTTATCTGCCAGACCCCGGTACAGACCGTGGATAAACTGGGAGAAAATAACACCGGAATTGCCCCGGGCGGACAGAAGCACAGACCGGGAAAGGGCCTGCATATACTGTCCTACGTGGGCGGTTTCGCCGTTTGCAGCATTCAGACCACCGCCAAAGGTCATAACCATATTTGCACCGGTATCACCGTCGGGGACGGGGAATACATTCAGCTCATTGATGGTTTGCATATTCTTTTTCAGGTTTCGGTATCCACTGGTAAGCATCTGATGAAGACCGATGCCGTCTAATGTGGTTTGCATATTACTCAATTCCTTCAATTGTTACTTCTTTTCCGTAGCAGAAGGCAATCACTGTGCCGGGGCCGACGGATGCGCCAACGATGGGGCCGATGTTGTTCATAGTGACCTTCTTGAAAGGAGAGGTCTTCAGGATCTCTTCCTTAAGAAGCAGAATATCTTCCTCACAGTCAGCGTGGGTCAAAAACAGCTCCTCATAAACGCCGTTCGCTGCTTCGTGAATGTGCTCAGCAATAGCAGCGCGGGCATTGGCAGTGCCCTTTGCCTTTTTATATGCATAGTTCTGACCCTTAATATCGGAAATGATCAGAGGTTTCACGCCGAAAAGATTGCCGAAGAAAGCCTTGGAGGCTTTGATACGGCCGGCGCGGCGCAGATACTCCAAAGAACCTACGGTGCCGCACTGATTGACCTTCAGGCGGATGCTTTCAATGTAAGCGGCAGTGTCTGCAGCGCTGAGACCTTCTGCTCTCTTGCGGGAGGCTTCCATTACCAAAAAACCCTGGCCCAGAGAACTGATCAGAGAGTCCACACAGTAGATCTTGGCATCCGGATAGATTTCTTTGAGTTCCTGAGCCACCACACAGCCCACATTGTAAGAAGCGGACAGAGCGGAGGAGCAGGAAATGTAGAGAACTTCTTTGCCTTCTTTAATGGCATTTTCAAATGCCTCGTAGCACAGTTCCTTATTGATCTGGGTGGTAAAAATACGGGTGCCGTTACGCATAATATCGTAATAGGTTTTCGGATCGTGGGTTTCCCAGTCCAAAGATGCCTTATACTCGCTGCCGTCCACCACATATTGCATCGGCACATAATCCACATTGTACTGCTGACGCAGTTCTAAAGTCAGGTCGCTGGTTGAGTCGGTTAAAATGATGAAATCGTTCATTTGTATGCCTCCGTTGTTTCCTTATTTCTTTTGTGCTGCGATGATTCGGTTCATAATGGCCTGTTCTTTTTCCATATTTTCGCTGATCTCAGTACCTTGATAGAAAACAGCACATAGTCCCGGGCCAATGGATGCACCACAGGACAGACCAACGTGGTTTATAATGATTTCTTTGGGAGAGAATTCCTCCTGGACCCGCTTAGCCAGAGCCTGTGCGGCCTGCTCCCGGTTGGAGTGGGCAACAAAGATGATTTGATCCTGGGGATTTTCAATGGTAGCGCGCATATATTCAATGGTTGCATCAAATGCACGATGCTTGCCCTTGAATTTGCCCAGCACCTGAGCAAGACCGTGGCGGCTGAAATCTGCCATCGGGTTGATTCCGATCAGGGTACCGAAAAATGCCTTAAAGTTGGAAATGCGGCCGGTCTTTACCAGGAAGAACATATCATCCATCGGGCCCATCTGGTGGATGCGGTGCTTATTTTGCTCCACATAGGCAGCGGTTTCTTCCAGTGTAGCGCCTTCCTGCTGCTTCTGGCTTGCCATAATGACCAAAAGAGACAATGCAGTGGAGTAACGCAATGAGTCTATGATCAGGATTTTCCGCTCCGGATATTTTTTCAGCAGTTCCTCAGCCACCTTTTGGCAAACCTGATTGGTACCGGACAGGGCAGAAGACAGGGTAATGGCAAGAATGTCCTTGCCTGCCTTAAGTTGGTTTTCGTAAACGGACAGGATCCCCTGCCGGCGGGAACTGGCAGTCTTATAAAGAATATTTCTGCCGGTCATATCTGTGTAGTATTTTTCGGGGCTTATCAGTTCCCAGTCCAGATCCGCATCGTGCTCAGAGCCGTCGGGGAAATAAATTGTTCCTCTGACGTAATCGGGGATGTTGAACCGTTCCCGCAGTTCCTTGTTCAAGTCCGAGGACGCATCAGGGATGATTACAAAATCGGACATAATTGTCGTTCCTTTCTTTAACAGGATTAGCGCCTTGTGAAAACGCAAAAGTTTCGTTAATTATATCACAGGCTTATCGGTAAATCAACAAAGTTTCCTTATTTTTGACGAATTTCTACATTTTTTGATAAAATGTAATGCATTTTTTCGCAACCTATGTTATACTGTGACAGGAGAAAAGATTTGGGAGGAAAATGGATGGTTGTGTTTTGGATATTGATAGGTGTTGCGGCAGTGTTGCTGGCCGGTCTTGTCTTTATGATATGCTATACATATCCCATCGCTAAAAATGTATATGAAGACCAGTTGGTTCGTACCACTCCGGATAAGTGGGGCAGGACCTGCTCCTTCCCGGACGATGCGGAACAGGTTCAGATGTGGAATGACGGCATCGCCTGGATGGAAGAAAACCGCAACAAAATGACGGAACTGCAAATCGAAAACGACGGGCTGAAACTGTTTGGTGAGTATTTTGATTTCGGCTCGGACCGGTGTGTGATCATTTTGCCCGGACGGTGCGAAAGTTTGATCTATTCTTATTACTTTGCGCCTCCCTATCAGAAGGCAGGCTTCAATGTGTTGGTGGTAGATACCCGCTGTCACGGCAAAAGCAACGGTAAATACAACACCATCGGCGTAAAGGAAAGCGGAGATGTTCTTGCCTGGGCAAAACTGGTTCACGAGAAGTATCACAATCAGGAAATCTATTTCCACGGCATTTGCATCGGTACTTCTTCCGGACTGTTTGCATTGAAAGCAGACCGGTGCCCGGAATACTTGCGGGGTCTTGTAACAGAAGGTTGCTACACTTCCTTCCGGGAGACCTTCAAGCGGCATATGATCGCCCTGAATCGCCCCCAGTTCCCGGTGCTGCAACTGGTAATGCGGCAGATCTACCGCCATACCGGCACAAATGTATATAAATATAAGCCCATCAGAGCGATCCGCCAGATCAGACCCGATTGCCGGGTGCTGTTTTTGTACGGAGAAAAGGATATTTTCTCCATTCCCCAAAAGAGCCGTAAACTGTTTGCTGCCTGCGTTTCTGAAGATAAAAAACTGGTCTGGTTTGATAAAGGCGGCCATTCCCATTTGCGGATCAACAATACCCAAAAGTACGATCAGGCAATTGTAGAGTTCTTCAAAAGATAAAGAGATTTTGTAAAGAAAAGATAAGAGAGAATGAAAAGTAAATACGCTGTTTTTACAATGGATGTGGAGACGTTTGCAGATACGGAATGCATTAGTTCTTCCGGCATCCAGGTGGATGTAGACCTGATGGACGGATTTGATGAATATCTGAAGATCCTGAACCGTTACGGCATTAAAAGCACACTGTTTACAGTGGGCGATTTGGCACCTAAAATTGCAGACCGGTTGCGCCCCCACCTTGCTCAGGGACACACTCTGGCACTGCACAGTTATGAACACGTAGCACCGCTTACAGTGTCTTTGGAACAATTTCGGGAAAAGACCCGCCGGGCAAAAGAAAAACTCAGCAAGTTGTTCGGTGTGGAGGTTTCCGGCTTTCGGGCGCCTTGTTTCAGTATGGATAAGGACCGGCTGGAAGTGCTGCAGGAACTGGGTTTTCGCTATGATTCCAGTCATTTGGACTATGCACTGGCAAGACATACGGTAAAAATGAATTTTGGCAATTATCAGCAGGTTCGCCAGGGCATTTTCCGGAAGGACAACTTCTATGAATTCGGTCTTTCCAAGGAAAAGGTCTTCGGCAGACCCTTTCCCATTTCCGGTGGCGGTTATGTGCGTCTGAGCCAATGGGGGTTTATTAAGGCGCTGATCAATCATTATATTCATCATCACGATTATTATGTGTTTTATCTGCATCCCTTTGAACTGACAAAGGAAGATGTGCCCTCGTTAAGGGGTCTGAAATCATACGACAGATTTTATCTCCGGCAGGGCGTTCGCACCTATGCCCAGCGGGTGGAATGGATCATTCAAATGCTGATGAAAAACGGCTTTGAATTTGTTACATTCGAACAATTGGTGCAGGCTATGGATAAAGAAGAATAACAAAGGATGCTGTAAGAAACGCATATATTTCCAAAGGGAATGAAAACAAATGATGGAGGTAGTTCAAACCGGACTACCTCCATCATTTTATTCCTGTTTATCGGTCTGTTGTACCGCCTCGCCACTTGCCTCCCCTCATAGGGGAGGTGCCCAGTGCGCACACTGGGCGGAGGGGTTGTCCTATCTTAAGAAGTACACTCCCCCAGTCACCTGCGGTGACAGCCCCCTCAGGGA
>JAZNDD010000112.1:0-9986 GCA_045587865.1 Faecousia sp. | reverse complement strand
CCCCGGATAAGCATTGCATATCCTCCGTAAAAGCCAGCCACCACCATAAGCATCCGAAAGACCCACTTTTCCTCGCTGGTAGCATAGCCCTTTTTCTCACTCATAAAATCATCCCTTGTATCTGGGCTCGCAGGTCAGGTTTACGCCCAGGCGCTTGAAGATCTTTTCATCCACCGGGGACAGGATCACCGAGGAGTGACATTCACAGCCGCGAAGTTTACTAAGTTGCTCCATTGCCTTTTCCGCCACCGGATCGGTTGCGGCGCTGATACTCAGGGCGATCAGCACCTCGTCTGTGTGCAGGCGGGGATTGCGGTTGCCCAGGTGATCCACCTTCAGGTGCTGGATCGGTCCGATGACCGTAGGAGAAATCAGATGGACACTATCATCGATTCCAGCCAGATCTTTCAGGGCATTGAGCAGCAATGCGGCGCAAGCGCCCAGCAGATTGGATGTTTTGCCGGTAACGATTCTCCCATCCGGCAGTTCCAGTGCTGCAGCCGGCAGGCCGAACTGTTCTGCCTTCTTCAGTGCCGGTTCCACTACCCGCCGCTGATTTTGGGAAACCCCGGCTTTTTTCATCAAAAACTCCAGTTTGTAGATCTGGTTGTCATCTGCCTTGCCCTGTTTCTGATCGCACAGTGCTGTAAAGTAACGGCGCAGGATCTCCTGCTGGGAGGCTTCCCGGCAGGCATCGTCATCCACAATACAGTTGCCAACCATATTCACGCCCATATCTGTGGGCGATTTATAGGGACATTCGCCCAGAATGCGTTCAAACATCGTCACCAACACAGGGAATGCTTCCACATCCCGGTTGTAGTTAACGGTGGTCTTTCCGTATGCTTCCAGATGGAACGGGTCGATCATATTCACATCGGAAAGATCTGCCGTTGCCGCTTCGTAAGCCAGATTGACCGGGTGGCTCAGGGGCAAATTCCACACCGGGAAAGTTTCAAACTTGGCATAGCCCGCCTTCACTCCCCGCTTATGCTCGTGGTAAAGTTGGCTCAAGCAAGTGGCAAGTTTGCCGCTACCGGGGCCGGGTGCCGTCACCACCACCAGTTCCCGGGTGGTTTCGATAAATTCATTTTTACCGTAGCCCTCATCGGAAACGATGTGGGAGATATTCGCCGGATACCCTTCAATGGCATAATGGTGGTACACCTTTACGCCCATTGTTTCCAGCCGGGACTGGAAGGCTTTTGCCAGTGTCTGGTCGTTAAACCGGGTGAGCACCACACTGGACACATACAGGCCAAAGCCCCGGAAAATATCGATCAGCCGGATCACATCCCGGTCGTAGGTAATGCCCAGGTCGCCCCGGATCTTATTCTTCTCAATATCATCTGCGCTGATGGCAATGACCACTTCCACCTGATCCTTGATCTGCAAAAGCATCTGCAGTTTACTGTCCGGACTAAAGCCGGGCAAAACACGGGATGCATGGTAATCGTCATAAAGTTTTCCGCCAAACTCCAGATATAGTTTACCGCCGAACTGGGCGATCCGCTCCTGAATGTGCGCAGACTGCATCTGAATATATTTTTCGTTATCAAAACCGATTCTCATTTGGACGCGCCTCTTTTCTTTCGGCAGTAAAATCAAATACCTTATTATTGTATAAGAAATTTCACCAAAATACAAGAGCAAAATACACAGAAATTTCTGTTTATCGAATAGTTGATGTAGGGGAGGCTATTAGCCTCCCGCGGGCGGCAGATTGCCGCCCCTACATTAAAATTATTTCCGAAAGGAAATACCATAATTGTCCATTGTCCATTGTCAATTGTCCATTGTCCATTCGCACGACAGTGCGTCAAACTGAAATTTGACAAAAAGACAAAGGTGCCTCGGTTGAGGCACCTTTGTTGATTGTTTAAGTGGAGAGCATAATTTTAATGATCTCGGTGTCGGTCTTCCGCATTCCTTCACTTGCCACCTGGCTGACATTGCGGATGGTATTTTCCACGCCCTTGGAAACGATGCCGTCACCACTCATAAACTGACTGCCCTGACGGAACATCTCCATACCCAAAAGGCCTGCCTCCACAGCGGAGGCAATTTTTGCAGCGCAACTGGCTTTTGCACCGTCGCAAATAACGCCGGAGTTGATCGCCAAGGCGTTTACCACCGTATGGGCAATTTCCCGATATCCACCACCGTACAGGTAAGTGACACCTGCCGCCCCACCGCAGCCGGCGCTGGTTGCGCCGCAATAGGCAGACAGGGGTCCGATGCCGGTTTTTAGGTGAATGGTCACCAGATTGGAAATCACCAAAGCCCGGTACAGTTGCTCCTGGGTAGCGCCCATATCCTGGGCGTAGACGATCACCGGGACGGATGCGGTAATGCCCTGATTGCCGGAGCCGGAATTGATCACCACCGGCTTTTCACAGCCGCTCATCCGTGCATCGGATGCGGCTGCTGCCCAGGCTTTCGCCATTGTGACCGTATCTTTTCCTCTGGTTTTCAGCAAAACCTGACCGATCCGGGCGCCGTACTGGCGGGTCATACCCTCCCGGGCAATATCCATATTGCAGCGGATCTGCCGATCCAGCACTTCCTTCACATCCTGAATATCCACATTGTTTGCAAAGGAAACAATCTCTTCAATGGTCAAAAGTTCTTTATCTGCATCGTCCTGGGCCGCTGCCAGCAGCTCCTTTTCCAGAGCAGGCTGTCCGTCCTGCTCAATACGCACCACATTGGTGTGATCTCCGGCAATCCGGCACAGGCTTTTGTGGCCTTCCATAGAAAGGCTGATGCAAATATCAAACAGTTCTCCGCTGTCTGACTCCTCCACGGTAAACTCTGCCTGCTGTAAATAAGCGGCGATCTCTTTTTTCTGCTCAGCAGTTACCTGGGAGATCACCAGCAGTTTTTCATCCGGCTTACCGGCAATAATGCCTGCCGCAGCAGCCGCCTCCAGACCGTGCAGTCCGTCCGTATTGGGTACGATCACACTTTTTACATTTTTAATAATGTTGCTGCTGACGCTGATATGTACTTTTTGGGGTCTTCCGGGCAGTTCCCGGGCCGCCATTGCAGAAGCATAGGCCACGGCGATGGGTTCTGTACAACCCATCGCAGGAACCAATTCCTGCTCCAGGATCCGGATATATGCCTGATACAGTTTTGCATCCATAGGATGACACCGCCTTTTTATCTTTTGTTACAGTATACCACACTTTCCCATAAAATCCAGCAAAAATTACAAAATATTCTGCTCTTTGCATTCCCATAAAAAAACTCCCGGGTGTCCCGGGAGTTTTTTGTTTGGATTTTATTCGCCCAAAAGTCTTGCCAGTGCAGAGTCGTGAATTGCCTTCACTTCGTTGTAGTAGTAGTTCTCCTCCAGCATCTTCTGGAAGTTATCCCACTCAGCGAAGTCCTTCTGGCCCAGTGCGTACTTGGACCATTCGCCCTGTGCGGTGGTGTACAGGGACTCTGCATACATATCCCATACGAACTGCTCTTCTTCGTTGTAGAGCAGAGCATACTGACGGGCTGTCTTGCCGGTGTACTGCTGTGCCATAGCCAGACCCTTCGCCATCTCTTCGTCGCAGGTATCCAGGAAGTTGTCGAAGTAACTGTGTGCAGCCATACCGGCAACGCCGAAGCCGCAGCGAACCTTGTTGCCCTTTTCTTCCAGGAAACTGTCGATATAGGACAGGCTGCCGTCTTCCAGAACTTCGTAACTCTCGCCTTCGATGCCCCAGTTGGCCATGTGCTGACCTTCTTCGGAGTACAGCCAGTCAACATACTTAATGACATTGTCGATGTTGTCCGTTGTGCCAACCATAAATGCCCTGCTGGTAGCACCGCCGGCAAAACTGGTAGAAATTACGGGGTTATCCGCATTGGAGCCGAAGTTGAATGGAGCAAAGACAGAGATCTGATAGTCAGGGTTCAGACCCTTGCCCTGGGTAGTCAACTGAGGAATACGGTCGATCTTATCGTAGGTAATGAAGGAGGTGTCGCTTGCCAGTGCCTCCTGCCAGCCGGCAGTATCAATGGTCATAGAGGAAGCGTGCATCAAGCCTTCCTTGGTCATTTCCACAATGAACTCAGCAATTTCCTTGTATGCCTGGGAGGTTTGCGCCATAGCATACTCGCCGTCTTCATTGAGCGTAAGGAAGGTGCCGTACAGACCGCGGTTAACGTGAGAAGCACCGAACAGGTGACCCAAAGCCTGAGCACCCTGAATATTGGTGCCGTTCAGACTGCGCATTACAAAAGGCATAGACTCGGGATACAGTTCCTTCAGTTGACGCAGAACAGCAACGAACTCTTCCTGATTGGTGGGCAGTTCAATGTTGTGCTTTTCAAAGATATCTTTCCGGTACAGGAATGCACGGGCGGTGGAGTCACCGTCGCCGCCGATGGGCAGTGCATACAGTTCGGTTTCGGAATACTGGAACTTTGCCACATTTGCTTCGTTCTTGGGATCGGCCAGATATGCCTTCACATTGGGCATCTGATCCATATAGTCCATAAAGTTAATGTAAGCACCGTCCAGCGCGTAGGATGCCCAGTTGGTGTGGGTGTAGTTGTCGATGTACATCAGTTCCGGCGGATTCTGTTCAGCCAGCATGGTTTTCATATTGGACTCAAACGCAGCCAGTTCTACCACTTTCACATCAGCGCCCAGTTTTGCTTCCACAATTGTGTTGACATAGCAACCTTCGGGATCGTAGTCCGAGTTATCCATGCAATACATTTCGATCTTCACGCCGCTCAGATCCGGAGTTGTATAAACCGCCTCTGTGGCTTCGGTGGTTTCCGGACCGGCGACGGTGTCGCCTGCAGGTGCGGCAGTCGTATCATCCGTACTGCCGTCACCACAGGCAGCAAAGAAGGTTAAACAGAGCACCATAGCCAAAAGCAGAGCTAACATTTTCTTTAACATAATTTTCGCCTCATTTCTTAAAATTTTAGTAGTTTTTCTACCATGGCTATATATTAGCACAAGTCCAAGCAAATTGCAATCATTTTTTCGTTGTTTTGCCCAAATCCCGCTGGCTGTTTGTCTCTTTTAAGTGCATTTTTACAACTAATTATGACCAAAAGCGACTCAATCGGCCTGGAAAGCAAAAAAATGGCACAAATGTGCCATTTTTTTATTTTTTTATTTATTTTTTTCACCGATCCGCTCATAGGCATCCTGGTGGGCTTTCTGGAGGGCGTCGTGCATATAGATTTCTTTCACATACCCAAACACCTCGTCCCACTGGGAAAAATCGTTTTGACCTTCCACAAACTTCAGCCACTCTGAGCAGACCCGGTTATACATACCGGAGGCATAGGTCTTCATCAGCAGTTGCTCGTCCTCATTAAAAGGAAGGGCTACCTGCTTCACGCTTCCGCCTGCATATTGCTTGGCAATCTCATAGGACTGGCGCATATAAGGCTCGCTGGCCTGCAAATACGCTTCAAAGTCCACAATGCCGGAAGTATATACCAGACACAGGCCAGTCTTGTCCCAGCCACCTACAGACGCAATAAACTCTTCGGAAAAGACTTTATTGCCTTTTGCGTCAATAATATAGGACTCACCCTCCACGCCCCAATTTGTCATCAACTGACCTTCCTCGGAGTACAGCCAATCCACATATTGCAGTACATTATCCAGATTTGCATTGTCGCCGATCAGATAACTATAGCCGGAAACGCCGCCGGCAAAGGATGTGGAAACCTTGTCCGTTTCCTTGGCGTAAGAACCCATATTGAAAGCCTCACCGCCGGTCATCAAAAAGTCCGCATTATATTCCCGACCGCCCGCATTGAGAATCGGCAAGCGATCCACCTTGTCATAGGTAATAAAGGATTCATTGGTATAGAAGGATTTCTGCCAGCCATTTGTATCAATATTCAAACTGTCTTTATTCATCAGCCCTTCACCGATGAGATCGTAGAAGAACTGCGCCATTTCCCTGTAGGCGTTGCTGCTCTGTGCCAGATAATAGGTTCCGTCTTCCGATAAAGTAAATAACTGATTTCCCGGGATCACATGGGATGCTCCCCAAAGGTGACCCATCAGTTGTGCGCCCTGAATATTCTTTCGCATATTGCGCATTACAAAGGGCTCAGAATCGGGATACAGTTTTTTCAGTTCCCGCAAGGTCTGCACAAATTCTTCCTGATTGGCAGGCCACTGAAGGTTATGTTTTTCAAAAATATCCTGACGGTATAAGAAAGTGTAAATGGCAGCAGAGCCAGTCTGCTTAACGGGAATGGCATACATTTCCCCTTCTTTATAAGTATATGCCTTCACAGTTTCTGCATTGGCAGGATCTTCCAGATAGGCCTTCACATTGGGCATGGCTTCCAGATACTTAAGAACATTGATAAATGCCCCCTGTTCTCCGTAAACGCCCCAGGAAGTGTGGGAATAACCGTTGCTCCATACCAGATCCGGCAAATTCCACTGCGCCACCATATCCCGCAGCAAAGTGGACATACCATCTGCTTCAACAATCTCCAAATCCACGCCCAGATAGTTTTCCACCGCCGCATTCAGCCATGCCTTTTCCGGATCGGTGTCCGTATTGGTTGGCATATACTGGGTGATTTTTGTACCTGTAAGATCCGGTGTTTCATAGCCAACCACAGTCTGCAGATTTTCACTGGGTTGGGTCTGCTCCGTTTCGCTGTTGCAGCCTGCCAGTAATGTGACCATACACGCCACAACCAGTAACAGAGAAATGCCTCTTTTTCTCATATTCTTGCCTCACTTATCCTAAAATTCGGTAATTATATCATAATGGTATGTCTCCCAAAAGGCAACTTGATTTTTTTGCAAGGATGCCAAATCCCCCTTTGCCTGTTGCTGCAAAAACAAGGTGTGTTGCGCTTTGCAACCCACCCTGTATGCTCGTTTATTGTTCTTCCTGTTTTACTCTTTCGTAAGCACTCTGGTGGATTTTCAAAAGTTCGTCATAGCCGTAGACCTTCTTGCACCGCTCCAGAACCTGATCCCATTCGGCAATATCCCGTTGACCGCTGACAAATTTATACCATTCCCCAACCGCATAGTTATACATACCCGAGGCGTATGTAACGTACATCAGACGCTCCTCTTCGGTAAAGGAGAGCAATGGCTGCTTGGGAGATTTGCCCACAAACTGCTCTGCAATGGTAATGGACTCTGCCAGATAAGGCTCACAAGCCGCCTTATACGCATCAAAATCAAACACGCCGCAGACGCCCGCTGTACCCAGACCGGTGGCTGCCCATCCGCCCTGTGACTCAATAAAACCTTCCTTAAAGGATTTTGTGCCATCCTTTGCCACTTCGTAACTTTCGCCCTCTAATCCCCAACTGGTCATCTGGCTGCCTTCCGGGGAGTAGAGCCAGTCCAGATAGGCAATGGACTCGCCAATATTTTCGTTATAGCCGATCATAAAGCAGTTGCTGGTAACGCCTGCTGCAAAAGAGGTGGACACCACATCGCTTTTTTCTGCGTAGGAACCCATATTAAAGGGTGCGCCCGCGACAGCCTGAAAATCCGCATTGTCATACTTGCCATTCTGGTTCATAAGCGGCAGGCGGTCCACCTTGTCGTAGGTGATAAAAGACTTGTTTTCTGCAAATGCCTGATACCATCCGTCCGTTCCCATCTTCAGGCTCTCTTTGTTCATCAGTCCCTCATCCATCAGTTCCTTCCAGAACTGGGCAAGTTCTTTATATGCCTGACTTACCGGTGCCAGATAGTAATTGCCTTCGGCATCCAGCGTAAACGCCACACCGCTGCTGCTTTGGCTTAAGTGGGATGCGCCCCACAGGTGACCGTAGTTCTGCGCCGCCTGGATATTCTTCTTCATAGAGCGCATAACAAAAGGCGCGCTGTCCGGGTACAGTTGCTTAAGTTTACGCAAAACTGCCACAAATTCTTCCTGATTGGTAGGGAAAGTCAGTCCATGCTTTTCAAAAATATCCTGTCGGTACAAATAAGCATAGATGGCTGCAGAACCGCTTTTCTTCACCGGCATTGCATACATTTTTCCCTCGCTGTAGGTGAATTTCTCCACCACTTCCCGGTTGGCAGGATCTTCAATATAAGCCTTCAGATGGGGCATAGAGTCCAGGCAATCGTAAAGGTTTACAAAGGCTTGTTCTTCTTCACCCAATACACCCCAGCCACTGTGGGTGTAGCCGGAAAGATAAACCACATCCGGCGGAGTTCCCTCCGCTGCCATCTTCCGTACCACAGAAGCAAGGCTGTCTACTTCGGAAAACTGCAGATCTCCATTGAGATAATTCTCCAGCGTATGATCCAGGTAACTGCCCTCAATATCATTATCTGTGTTCGCGGTGGTGTAAATATTCAACTGGATGCCATCTAGATCCGGGGTGATATAGAATGCACCGGTCGTTTCAGTCTGTGCGTCGCTTTCTCCGCATCCGGCAAGCACTGTGACGCAGCACAAAATCGCCAGAAGCAGTGAAATCACTCTTTTTTTCATATCCTTAGTCTCCCTTATCCTAAATTTCGGTAATTATATCATAACTATGTGCATTCCAAAAGGCAAGTTAAATATTTTGTATTCTTGTGCCAATTTCTATTGTTCGGGCAGTTTCCTGAATCGCACAATACCACACAGCAATTTTCTGAAAATGTCGAAATTTGTTGAAGTATTCCATTAAATGTAGTAAAATAGCTTTACATAGAAATACAGGGAGCGATTTTATGAGAAAAACAGGAAAATCTGTAGCATATATACTGGCGATCGTCATTTGCATTCTGGCTTTGAACACCGGATGTCAATGGCAAAATCCATTCAACGAAACGCAAACCATTCCCACAACGGTTGCGCCCACGGAAACCACAGTGGCTACCCAGCCGCCTACGGAGACCACCGAGCCGCCGATTTTGTGGGAAACCGGTTTTGTTGCCAACCAGGCTCCCACAGCGGAACTGTATGACGAAAGCGGCGCACTTTTGGCGACCCTTGTGCGGGGAACGCAGGTAGCGCACACCCTCACCCAGGAGGGAAATACCCAGATCCTGTGGGAAGAACAGATAGCCTCCCTTGCCGAAGGGGCATACATTGTCCCGGATGTGATGCAGGTGATTCCTGCCCATACCCTTTATATCCGGACAGCGGTAAACCTGCGGGATGCAGAGGATAAACTTCTGGACACCTTTTTGCCCAAGGGCACAGCCGTCACGGTGACGGGCTATGATCGCTTGCTGGAAAGCGGCGAAGTGAATAGGTACCGGGTCAGTTTTGCAGATCAGGAAGGCTATGTCAAACCCTGGTATTTGGCAAACAGCCAGGAAGAGGCGAATGCCAACTATGATAACGGCAGTTATGCCATCCACGCCAGCCGGGAAAACCGTTACGGTGGCGGTGGCGCGGCAGACTTAGACTACTATCCCCGGGAAAAAGGCCCTATTGAAGGCAATCCGATGCCCGCAGAGTGCCGCACACTCTACATTGCCAGTTGGCGGGTAGGTGCTGTGGATTCCTATCTGGCCATTGCAGAAGGCTGCGGTATCAATGCCTTTGTGGTAGACATTGTGGACGGCGGTGCAGTAGGCTATGCCGCCGATGTGATGCGCCAAAACTGCCCCTCTGCAGTGGGGGCGGCAAACAACTCTGTGGAAAATTATAAAGCCGCCATCCAAAAACTCAAGGACGCAGGCTATTATGTGATTGGCAGAATTGCCACCTTTAACGACACCTATTTTGCAAAAGACCATCCGGAATATGCCATTGTGGACACGGGTGGCGCGCCTTTAAGACTGTCCGGAGAATATTGGCCCTCTCCCTACAGCCGGGCAGCCTGGCTGTACAAGGTAGACCTGGCGGTGGAGGCAGTGGAACTGATGGGCTTCCACGAGATCCAGTTTGATTATGTGCGGTTTCCGGACCTGACCTGGAGCTATGAGCAGGCCGGCACCATCGATTATCACAACACCCACGGGGAGACCAAGGCCCAGGCCATCCAGCGGTTCTTGATGTACGCTGCCGATATTC
>JAZNDD010000111.1:0-5496 GCA_045587865.1 Faecousia sp. | reverse complement strand
TTGCGTAAAAGCAATCATGCTGACTATTGGACAACTGGCTTTGGGCCACTTCCATTAGTTTTCAGAAATGGCGCATACAAAAGCCCTTGCCTCCTTCCACCAGAGCGCGGAATTCCCCGTCTTTAATCAGGTAAAAGAAGGTGGCAAAATAACGTTCCATACTCTCCTGTATGCTTTCGCACAAAAAACAAGATTGCTCCCGTACCTTTTCCCACCGAACCAGAGTGTTCTCCCCTGCCGGTTTGCCACCGAACAGGCTCTTTTTCCCCGGAGCAACAAATTCCGCAATCTGCTGATCCAGTTCCTTGCGCATTCCCACCAGATAGGTCTGCAAAATCAAGGCATTGCCCAGTGCGTTTCCGTAGTCAAACAGTTTTTTCAGATGACTTCCGCAAAAGCCCCGGCTATCGGTTCTTCCCCGGATCAGCGGTTCCATATAGGATGCGCCCGGACCGGCTATGTAACGGATTGCCCGTTGCTGGGCCTGTCTTTCCAAATAGCAGAAGGGACACTCATCTTCTGATTGGAAGGCTTCGTTTACCGGAATGGTCTCGATTTTTTCTTTCATATTTCATCCCTCTTCCTCCTGTCTTGTCCCCCTCGCTGAGGGGGATGTCACCACAGGTGACAGGGGGAGTGTCCCATCATAAGCACCACACTCCCTCCGTCAAAAATCGGTTCTGAAGATCCGATTTTTGCCACCTCCCTCAAAGAGGGAGGCAAGATCAGGCGTTGCACAAATTGGAAACAAGGGGCTGTTCCGGTGGGAACAGCCCCAATGTGTATCCATTATTTTTCCTTGGGTCTTTTGATCTTGTTGAGTTTGGCGTTCATTGCCAAAAGTTCTTCCTTGGACATTTCAAAGCCCATCATACCACCTGCCATATTCAGCAGACGCAGGAAAGTAAAGCCGCCCAACATAGACATCATATCGCCGGTCAGTTCAAAGCCCATTGCCTTGACGCCTTCGCCGTCCTTGTTCTTGCCCATCGGCATCATCTTGCCCAGCAGACCCATCAGCAGCATCTTGCCCTTCAGAGTTGCCATAATGGTGCTCATCTTATCATTCAGGCTCAGATAACCTTCCGGCTCAGTGATATCGAACCAGTTAAGGATCGCGCCCTTTTCCTTCAGGCGGTATGCCTCATTAAACTCCTCTACCTTATTGATAACGCTCTCGTCCTTCAGTTCGCCTGCTACAGCAACCAGTTGGGTCTTGCCTGCGTTGGGAACATCAAAGTAGAAGAAAGGCAAGCCATTATTCTGCTGCACGCCCAGGCTCTTGCCGTTTGCAAACAGTTCAACCGTTTCCTGATTGGAGTAAACCGTAACCTTTGTCACATCCTCCACGCGATCCACATACCGCTTGCCGCAGATATGGACCATGGGCTCCGGATTCAGCCAGGCCTTGTAAGCAAAGAAAGAGTCTTTCTTATACTTACGGTCAAAGGTCATCAGGCCCTTGTGGTTCTGGCCGTTTTCGCCACCCTCATTACGGGTATCCGCGCCAAAGTCGAACATATTCCACACGTGGGTTGCCCACAAGTAGGGACGCTCGTTGATTGCCTTGATCAACTCTTCGTGGTAGTATGCCTGGTATTCCTCGGTGTAGTCGCCCTGGGTGGGGTTGGAGGTATGCCAGTTCAGCGCCTCACAGCCATACTCGGAGATACCGATGGGAATATTGGGATGGGTTTTGTGGAAGTTATCAAACCAAGGACCGTTCTGGGAAGTTTCACCGCCATACCAGCCGAAGTAGTGATTGTAGGAAACCACATCGGGAATCTGGATATAGGGGCTGTCAATAGGACAGGGAGAAACAGCTGCGATGGTGGTCAGACGGGTCTTGTCCATCTCGTGGCACAGGTTCTGCAAAATGTTGTGGTTCTCCAGCAGATCCGGATCCTTGTCACCCTTCATAGAGATCTCATTACTCAGACCCCAAACCACGATGGAGGGGTGATTGTAGTTCTGAACAATCAGTTCCTTCATCTGGGAAATGGTGTTCTCCCGACCGGTGGGCATATGCTGGGAAATGTAGGGAATCTCTGCCCAGATCACCAAACCCTTTTCGTCGCACAGGTCATAGAAGTATTGGTCGTGCTGATAGTGGGCAAGACGGATGGTGGTTGCGCCCATCTCGCAGATCAGTTCCATATCCTCTTCGTGGTGCTCGGGAAGCAGTGCATTACCAAAGCCCCAGCGGTCCTGGTGACGGCTGACACCCCGGAGGGGGTAACTTTCGCCATTGAGGATAAAGCCCTTGTTGGGGTCAATTTCAAAACTGCGGCAGCCAAAACGGGTGCACACAGCATCGATGACCTTGCCATCTTCCATCAGTTCTGCCTCTACGCAGTACAGATAGGGGTCCTTTCTGCCGTTCCACAGGCGCACATTTTCAATGGTATAATTGACTGTACCTTCCGCACTTTCAACACTGCCGATGGGATTCTCATCCTGGTCATAGAAAGTGTAAAGCACACTCTGACCAGCCTTTGCATTTGTCAGGTAGGTCTTTACTTCCACATTTGCATTCTTGCCATCCACAACGGGTGTGACCATAATACCGGGGCCGCCGCAGTAATCCAGGTCAAAATGGCTCTCAGACACGCAGATGATGTTCACATCCCGGTACAGACCGCCGTAGAAGGTGAAGTCTGCCATCTGGGGATACACCCGGTCATTGGGAGCATTATCCACAGCCAGCACAATCAGGGTCTTTGCCTGAATTTCCTCTGTGATGTCTGCACGCCAGGTAGAGTAGCCGCCATCGTGATGCGCGATCAATTTTCCTCCCACATACAGATCGGCAGAAGAATTTGCACCCTTAATTTCAATGTAGTAACGGTCGCTTTCCGGCAGATCCTCCTTGTCCAGAATATGGGCATAGTAGGCTGTGCCGCGCCAATAGTCGCTGTCGCCGTCCTGACCGTCAATTGCATTCCAACTATGAGGCAGGTTTACAAAGTTCCACTTGGAATCGATCCCGGTAGGGACTGCAGTGGCTTCCTTGGAAAAAGCCCATTTGCGGTTAATGTTTACGATCGTTCTCAATGTTTGTTTCCTCCTTGAATCTTAACAATGTAAGGTTCGCTGTTGCTATTATAAATGAAATCTTGCGCAAATGGAAGTGGAAAATTAAGAAATTTTATGAAGCTTTTGAAACTTGGCAAATTTTCCTGTTGTAAACTTGGTCATTTCATACTATAATGTCTTTAGTTTTATAGGGTAAATTCTTGCCCGAAACACAATGCTTATTTATGGAGGAGAAAATTATGCCAATGCAAATGGGTTTCCGTTGGTACGGTGAAGGCAACGATAAGATCAAGTTGTCCGACATCAAGCAGATCCCTGGTGTAACCAGCATCGTCTGGGCTCTGCACCACAAAATGCCCGGTGAGATCTGGGAGGAAGCAGAGATCGCAGAAGTCAAGAAACAGTGTGAGGCTTATGGCTTTAACATTGATGTGGTGGAGTCTGTAAACATCCACGACGATATTAAGATCGGTCTGCCCACCCGGGACAAGTACATCGAAAACTACAAGCAGTGCATCCGTAACCTGTCTAAATACGGTGTTAAGGTCATCTGCTACAACTTTATGCCTATCTTTGACTGGACCCGTTCCAATCTGTTCCACGAAGTAGGCGACGGCTCCACTGCCCTGTTCTATGAAAAGGGTATGATCCAAGACGATTACAACGCAATGGCCAAGTACATTCTGGACTTCACCGAAAAGTACAATATGTCCTTCCCCGGCTGGGAGCCCGAGCGTATGGCAAAGCTGGACCAGTTATTTAAGGACTATGCAGGTGTGGATCACGAAAAGTTGTGGGCGAACCTAAAGTACTTCCTGGAAGCCATTATGCCTACCTGTGAGGAGTGCGACGTGAAAATGGCCATCCATATGGACGATCCCCCCTGGGACATTTTCGGTCTGCCCCGTCTGCTTATCAACGAAGAAAACATTGACCGTTTCCTGAAGATGGTGGATAACCCCTACAACTGCCTGACCCTGTGCTCCGGTTCTCTCAACGCCGATCCCAACAACAATGTTGCCGAGATCGTCCGCAAGCACTGCGACCGGATTGCATTTGCCCATATCCGCAATGTGAAGCACTTCGAAAACGGTGACTTCAGTGAGGCAAGCCACCGTGACTGCGATGGCGATACTGGCATTCTGGACATCCTGAAGGCATACCACGACTGCGGCTTTGAGGGCTATATCCGTCCTGACCACGGCCGTCACCTGTGGGATGAAGGTCCCGGCAATGTTCGTCCTGGCTATGGTTTGTATGACCGCGCTTTGGGTATTATGTATATGCTGGGCGTCTGGGATATGCTGGACAAACTGGCTGGCAAATAACGATGTTGTCATTGTTATGAAAGTACACACCCTTGCCTCCCTCCTTGAGGGAGGGGGACCGCATTAGCGGTGGAGGGAGTGTAGTTCTTAGGATAGGACACTCCCCCTGTCACCTGCGGTGACATCCCCCTCAGAGAGAGGGACAAGATGTTGTGCTTTTGTTCATAGTAATGCATTTATGCGTATTGATTGCGAGCCAGCGCACGCTGGCGTGGCAATCCCCTATTCTATTAAATATTCTCTTTTGGAGGTAACAACATGGCAAATCTTCCCCTGAATATTGATTATACCGGTAAGGTCGTAGTCGTGACCGGTGCCGGCGGTCTGATCTGCGGTGCTATGGCTCGGGCTTTCGCTCACTCCGGTGCAAAGGTCGCTTGCTTAGACCTGAACGAAGATGCAGTTAAGAAACTGGCAAACGAATTAAAGGCTGAAGGCTGCATTGCAGAAGGCTACAAGGCAAATGTTCTGGAGCCCGAGGCTCTGGAGGAAGTCCATCAGGCAGTTCTTAAGGATCTGGGTCCCTGTGACATTCTGGTTAACGGTGCCGGCGGTAACAACCCCCGGGCAACCACCGACAATGAGTACCAGCACGAGGCAAAAGAGGGCGGCAAGTCCTTCTTCGATCTGGAGGCTTCCGGCGTGGACTTCGTGTTCAAGCTGAACTTCCAGGGTACACTGCTTCCCACCCAGGCATTTGCAAAGGATATGGTTGCTAAGAAGGCAGGCGTGATTTTGAACATTTCCTCTATGAACGCCTATACGCCCCTGACCAAGATCCCCGCCTACTCCGCTGCAAAGGCTGGTATTTCCAACTTTACCCAGTGGCTGGCTACTCACTTTGCAGGCACAGGCATCCGCTGCAACGCCATTGCTCCTGGCTTCCTGGTTTCTGCACAGAACAAGGCTCTGCTGTTTAACGACGACGGCACACCTACTGCCCGTTCTGCAAAGATCCTGGGCGGCACTCCCACCGGCCGTTTCGTGGACGCTGACGAATTGATTGGCGCAACGCTGTTCCTGTGTGACGATAAGGCTGCTTCCGCCATCACCGGCGTGGTCCTGCCCGTAGACGCAGGCTTCGCCGCCTACTCCCGCGTATAATAAAAAATTTGGTATTTGGTCTGCGGGT
>JAZNDD010000110.1:0-6937 GCA_045587865.1 Faecousia sp. | reverse complement strand
CGCTACGCTCCTCGCAATGACGTGATTATAACTCAGTCGCAAAATTCAGCTACGCAACGCTCGTAAGCAGCCACCGGGTCAGCTGCAGCCGTAATAGGACGGCCAACAACAATGTAGTCAGAACCGATCTCCTTTGCCTGTGCAGGGGTCATAACGCGCTTCTGATCGCCCACATCACCATCAGCAAACCGTACACCCGGTGTAATTGTCAAGAATTTCTCGCCGCAGGTATTGTGTACTTTACCGGCTTCCAAAGGAGAACAAACGATGCCATCGAGTCCGGCTTCCTTGGCGCAGGTTGCATAGTGCATGACCACTTCATCAATGGGCGCATGAATGAGCAGATCTTCTTCCATACTCTGCTGGTCGGTAGAAGTCAGCTGGGTAACTGCGATCAGCAGCGGACGGCTGCCGTCCGGACGGGTCAGGCCCTCCAGTGCGCCCTGCATCATAGCCGTTGTACCGGCTGCGTGAAGGTTTGTAATATCCACATCCAGATTGCTCAAAACAGACATTGCTTTCTTCACAGTGTTGGGAATGTCGTGCAGCTTCAGATCCAAGAAGATCTTATGTCCTCTTGCCTTGATCTGTCTGACGATCTCGGGACCCTCCGCATAGAAAAGCTCCATACCGATCTTCACAAAGGGCTTACGGCCTGTGAACTTGTCCAGAAACTCAAAGGTCTGCTTTGCACTGGAAAAATCGCAGGCAACAATTACATCCTTACCCATTACTTTACCCCTCCTATAATTTCACTTAATGTGTTAATTTTGTATTCATCCATCACTCTGGGCAGATCGTTGATGATGTCGCGGCAGATATAAGGATTGACCAGATTTGCTGCGCCGATCTCAACAGCAGACGCACCAGCCAGCATCATTTCAATCACATCCTCGGCGCTGCTCACACCACCCATACCAACAACAGGTATATTGACTGCATTGGCAACCTGATAGACCATCCGCACTGCCACCGGGAAGATGGCAGGACCGGAAAATCCACCCATTTTATTGGCAATCACAGGCTTTCTGGTACGCAAATCGATGCGCATACCCAGCATTGTGTTGATCAGGCTGATGCCGTCAGCACCGGCATCCTCGCAGGCCTTTGCCACAGAAACAATATCTGTCACATTGGGACTAAGCTTAACGATCACGGGCTTTGTAGTAACCTTTTTCACAGCAGCCGTCACTTCTGCTGCTGCCTTGGGGTCAGTGCCAAAGCTCATACCGCCGCCGTGGACATTAGGACAACTAACATTCACTTCCAGCCACCCCACCTGCTCTTGCTGATCCAGCTTCTGGCAGGTATAGGCATATTCCTCCACGCCAAAGCCACTGATATTCGCCATTACCGGCTTTTGGAAGCACTTTTTCAGTTCCGGAAGTTCGTGGGCAATCACATTCTCCACACCGGGATTTTGCAGTCCCACTGCATTGATCATACCGGCACTGCACTCTGCAATTCGCGGTGTGGGATTGCCAAACCGGGGTTCTTTTGTTGTACCCTTAAAAGAAAATGTACCCAGGCAGTTAATATCAAACAGTTGCGCATATTCATAGCCGAAGCCAAATGTACCGGAGGCAGGGATCACAGGGTTATCCAGTTCAATTCCGCAAAGATTTACACTCAGCCTTCCCATAAGATTTCCTCCTTCCGCATAACCGGACCTTCCTTACAAATGCGCTTATAGCCGGTAATGGTCTTGCAGGAGCAGCCCATACAGGCGCCAAAGCCGCAACCCATCCGCTTTTCAAAGCTCATCTGGCCGGATGTGGCAGATGCCTGATAAACCGCTTTCAGCATAGGCTCAGGACCGCAGGTATAGAAATAAGTATACTGCATATTTTTCAGCGCATCGGTCACAAAGCCCTTGATTCCGTAAGAGCCATCTACAGTGGTTACTGTCACAGCTGCGCCCAAAGCCTTAAACTGGTCTTCATAGAACACCTCTTCTTTGGTATTAAAGCCAAGAATGACCTGCACTTCTCTACCCTGCTCCAAAAGCTTTTTCGCAAGCAGATACATAGGGGGAACGCCAACACCGCCGCCGATCAGAACAGGGCGGTCACCGGCTGTGCTCAGATCATAGCCGTTACCAAGACCGGTCAGCACATCCAGCTTGCCTTGGGTCATTTTAGACATCTGCCGTGTGCCCTTTCCGACCACTTTATAGATAATCGTCAGCAGGTCATCGTGTACATCGCAAACAGAAATGGGGCGGCGCAGGAACAGTCCGTCCAGCTGAATATTTACAAACTGACCGGGCGCTGTAATTGCAGAAGTATCGCCCTGCAAAACCATACGATAGACATTATCCGTCAGCGGAATATTCTCAACAATTTCAAAAATTCCCTGTTTCATTTTTACTCCTTATATCTGGGGCTTTGGCGGAGGAAATTCCTCCGCCAAAGGTATTAAGCATCGATGGTAGAAATGGTCAGAGTGGTTTCCTCGAGAACATCCAGAAGAACCTTAACCGTGTCCAGAGCCGTAAACATCGTTACATTGTACTCGGTAGCGATCTGACGGATCTTCAAACCGTCATCGTGGGCAGAACCCGGATCTCTGGTATTGATCACATAGGCAATATGGCCCTGACGCAGCGCCTCGGGGATCTCCTCACTGCCGGTGCTGATCTTTTGCAGAACGTGGGTGCGGATGCCGTTTTCCTTCAGGAACTTTGCAGTACCCTTTGTAGCTTCAATATTAAAACCAAGCTCATAGAAACGGCGGATCAGCGGCAGTGCCTCTTCCTTATCCTTATCTGCTATGGTAGCAAATACAGTTCCGTAGTTTTGCAGGTGCATACCGGATGCCTGCAGAGCCTTATAAAGTGCTCTGGTCATTGTCTTATCATAGCCGATTGCCTCACCGGTGGACTTCATTTCCGGAGACAGATAAGCATCCAGACCACGGATCTTATTGAAGGAGAACACAGGTGCTTTTACATACCAGCGATCCTTCTCAGTGGGATAGATATCAAAGATACCCAGTTCCTTCAGGCTCTTGCCCAGGATCACCTCGGTGGCGATATCAGCCAGAGAGTAACCGGTGGACTTGCTCAGGAACGGAACAGTACGAGAGGATCTGGGGTTGACCTCAATAATGAACACATTATCATTTTCGTCAACGATAAACTGGATATTGAACAGACCAACAATGCCGATACCCAAGCCCAGCTTCTTAGCATACTGGAGAATAATGCCCTTGACCCGGTCACTGATAGAGAAGGGCGGATAGACAGAAATGGAGTCACCGGAGTGGACACCGGTGCGTTCTACCAGCTCCATAATGCCGGGTACGAAAACATCCCGTCCATCACAAATCGCATCGACCTCAACCTCTCGGCCCTGAATATACTTATCCACCAGAACCGGCTTATCCTCGTCGATCTCAACGGCAGTACGCAGATAGTGGCGCAACTGATCCTCGTTGGCAACGATCTGCATAGCCCGACCGCCCAGCACGAAGGAAGGACGCACCAGCACCGGATAGCCGATCTCAGCAGCAGCATCGATACCGTCCTGAATTTTGGTAACTGCACGACCCTTTGCTCTGGGAATATCCAGTTCATTGAGCAGGTTTTCAAAGGCGTTACGATCCTCTGCCTTGTCGATGGCAGCGCAATCTGTGCCGATGATCTTTACGCCACGGTCTGTAAGAGGCTGTGCCAGGTTAATGGCAGTCTGACCGCCCAAAGAGGCAATCACACCTACAGGCTTTTCAAACTCGATGATGTTCATAACATCCTCGGGTGTGAGCGGCTCAAAATACAGCTTATCCGCAGTGGTGTAGTCGGTGGAAACTGTTTCCGGGTTGTTGTTGATAATAATTGCCTCATAGCCGGAGTTGCGAATGGTCATAACGGCGTGGACAGTTGAGTAGTCAAATTCAACGCCCTGACCAATACGCATCGGACCTGCGCCCAGCACCACGATTTTCTTCTTATCTGTCAAAACAGAAGCATTTTCGCCGCTGTAGGAGGAGTAGAAATAAGGAATGTATGCGCCTGTATGGCAGGTATCAACCATTTTGAACACAGGGAACAAATTGATTTCCTTCCGCAGCTTATAAATATCCAGCTCTGCGCAATTCCAAAGGCGGGCAATATACTTATCGCTAAAGCCCATCTTCTTTGCCTTCTTCAGGGTCTCTGTGTCGCGCACATTTTCCTTAAGGGCATTTTCCATTTCCACAATGTTCTTAATTGCTTCTAGGAAGAAAGGTGTGATCTGAGTCACTTCATGAAGCTTCTCAATGGAAACGCCATGGTAAATCAGTTCTGCAATGGCAAAGATATTATCGGACCGGAACTCCTTAATATAGTCAAGCAGCTCCTCCACGGACATATTGTCAAACTTGGAATGATAGATGTGGTTTGCGCCAATCTCCAGAGAACGAATGCCCTTGAGCAAGCATTCCTCCAAATTGGAGCCGATGCCCATAACCTCACCGGTCGCCTTCATCTGGGTACCCAGCTGGTTCGTAGCAGAGGTAAACTTATCAAAGGGGAATCTGGGCAGTTTTGCGATCACATAATCAAGCTGCGGCTCAAAGGCTGCATTGGTATTGGCGATCTTAATATCCTCCAGAGCCATACCCACAGCAATCTTAGCTGTGACACGGGCAATGGGATAGCCGGAAGCCTTGGATGCCAGTGCGGAAGAACGGGAAACTCTGGGATTGACCTCGATCAGGTAATACTCAGACGAATGGGGGTTGAGCGCAAACTGCACATTACAGCCGCCCTCGATCTTCAGCTCGCGAATGATCTTGATTGCAGAGTCATTGAGCATTTTCAAGTCGTGGTCATTGAGGGTCATAATGGGGGCAACCACCAGGCTGTCGCCGGTATGAACACCAACAGGGTCGATGTTTTCCATACCGCAGATCGTAATGGCGTGGTCATTGCTGTCGCGCATAACCTCAAACTCGATCTCCTTATAACCCTTAACAGACTTCTCGATCAGCACCTGATGTACAGGAGAAAGCTTAAATGCATTCAGACCCCCATCCACGAGTTTTTCTTCATTATAGGCAAAGCCGCCGCCGGTGCCGCCCAGTGTAAAGGCAGGACGCAGAACAACAGGATAACCGATCCGTGCAGCTGCTTCCTTAGCTTCCTCAATGGAATAGGTGATCTCAGAAGGAATGACCGGCTCACCAATAGACTGGCACATTTCCTTAAACAGCTCCCGGTCCTCTGCCCGCTCAATGGATGCACTGGGTGTACCAAGCAGTTCCACACGGCATTCTTTCAGAATGCCCTTCTTCTCCAACTGCATAGCCAGGTTCAGACCGGTCTGACCGCCGATGCCGGGAACGATGGCGTCCGGGCGCTCATAGCGGATGATCTTAGCAATATACTCCAGCGTCAAAGGCTCCATATATACCTTATCCGCAACAACGGTATCCGTCATTATGGTTGCAGGGTTAGAGTTACAAAGAACTACCTCATAGCCTTCCTCTTTCAGGGCCAGGCAAGCCTGTGTGCCTGCATAGTCAAACTCAGCTGCCTGACCGATCACGATCGGGCCGGAGCCAATAATAAGAATTTTCTTAATATCCGTTCTCTTTGCCATTTTATATCCTCCTACTTTTTATACACGATCTTACCGTCACACACAGTCAGCACACACTGACCCAATAGCTTCCACCCGGCAAAGGGTGTTGCTTTTCCTTTTGACAGGAAATTTTCCGGATCTACCGTAAATTCCTGCTCTAAGTCCCAAACAGTGAAATCTTCACCCAATGGAATATTGAACCGCTTACGGGGATTGATCGCCAGCAGTTCGATCAGCCTTTCTAGAGAGATAATACCCTTTTTAACAAGATGGGTATAAAGAACAGAAAAAGCTGTTTCAATACCTACCACGCCAAAGGCGCTTCCGGAAAGTCCCTTGCCTTTTTCTTCTGCACTGTGGGGCGCGTGGTCCGTGGCGATCATATCGATCGTTCCATCCACAATGCCCTCCACCAGCGCAAGGCGGTCTTCCCTGCTTCGCAAGGGCGGATTCATCTTAAACCGTCCGTCTTCCTGCAGTTGGCTGTCATCCATTACAAGGTAGTGGGGTCCTGTTTCGCAGGTCACATCCACGCCCCGCTTTTTTGCCTGACGGATCAGCTCTACGCTTTCTTTCGTTGAAATATGGCAAACGTGGTATTTGCACCCAGTTTCCTCCACAAGCTTCAGGTCTCTTGCGATCTGCTCATATTCACTGGCACTGCATATGCCTTTATGCCCGTTTTTCTTTGCATATTCTCCATCGTGGATATAGCCGCCACGGAGCAAGCTGTTAACTTCGCAGTGGGCAACGATCATTTTACCCAGTGCTTTTGCGCGGAGCATTGCCTGCCGCATCATATCATCGCTTTGGACGCCCTTGCCGTCATCAGAAAAGGCAATCACATCCGGTGCCATTGCTTCCAGGTCTGCAAGTTGTTCTCCCTGCTGACCTACTGTGATCGCGCCGTAGGGATAAACGTGGATCACAGCCTGCGCTTCGATCAGTGACAATTGCTGCTGCAGATGTTCAGCACTGTCCGGAACGGGCTTTAGGTTTGGCATTGTGCATACTGCCGTATAGCCGCCAGCCGCTGATGCCCGGGAGCCTGTTTCAATGGTTTCTTTATAAGAAAAACCCGGCTCGCGAAAATGCACGTGCACATCACAAAAGCCGGGAAAAACAGTATATTTAGGGGTGTTAAAAGGAAACAAAGCCTCCGCTGCAGAAGTTTTGGAAATAAGAACACTATCCACACAGCAGCGGGCGATCTTCAGCTTGTCTTCTGCGCGCATCATTCCGGTTTCCTCCTAAGTTCAATTTTATCCGTCTAAGTATACCACAGGGCAAGTATTTTGTCAAACCCTGTGGCATACTTTTTTCTGTTTGTATTTTCAACAAATATTGTCTACTTAGGAAATTCCTCTATA
>JAZNDD010000109.1:0-6165 GCA_045587865.1 Faecousia sp. | reverse complement strand
GTGTTCTGGTGGATGCGGATTACAGCCAGATCGAGCTGCGTGTGCTTGCCCATATTGCAGAGGATAAAGCAATGCAAGATGCATTCCGTTCAGGAATGGATATTCATACGGTTACCGCCTCGCAGGTGTTTGGTGTTGCGCCTGAAGCTGTCACCAGCCTGCAGCGCCGACACGCAAAGGCAGTGAATTTCGGCATTGTATACGGCATTTCTGAGTTTTCCCTTGCCGATGACATCGGCGTCAGCCGGTATGAAGCAAAGGCTTATATTGACAGCTATCTTTATAATTATCAAGGCGTGCGTGCCTATATGAAAAATGTGGTAGAGGAAGCAAGAAACTGCGGATTTACCAAGACGATGTATGGCCGTCGCCGCTATATCCCGGACCTGAAAAACAGCAATTTCAATGTTCGTCAGGGCGCAGAGCGTATCGCGCTGAATACGCCCATTCAAGGCTCAGCTGCGGATTTGATCAAACTCGCTATGATCCGGGTGGATGAAGCACTTCACAGGGAGTATCCCCAGGCAAAGTTGCTACTGCAGGTTCACGATGAGCTGATCGTGGAGTGTTCGGAGCAGATCGCCGGACAGGTAGCGCAGCTTGTCAGTGAACAAATGGAACAGGTTGCCCAATTAAGTGTCCCGCTGATTGCTGATGCAAAGTGGGGCAAGAGCTGGTACGAGGCGAAATAATGGAATACTGTTTGATGAATGAAACCCATATCGACCAGATAGCAAGCCTGGAAAAGCTTTGCTTTGCAGATCCCTGGAGCATAAATTCCATATCCTCAGAGCTTAGCAATCCTTTGTCCCTATGGGTCGTAGCAATGGACGGGGAGAGGCTTGCAGGCTATGTGGGATCCCAATCGGTTTTGGGATGGGCGGATATGATGAACCTTGCAGTTCACCCGGATTACCGCCGCAGGGGTGTGGCAGAAGGCCTGGTCGAAGATCTGATCTTACGGCTGAAGGAAAATGAAGTATCCTGTCTGACACTGGAAGTACGCGCGTCCAATACACCTGCCATCCGCTTATACACGAAACTGCGCTTTGCAGAGGTAGGGCGCAGACCGGGGTATTATCACCATCCAAAAGAAGATGCACTAATTTTGCGAAAGGAGTGGTCAGTTTGAATATTTTGGCAGTGGAATCCTCCTGCGATGAAACCGCAGTTGCCATCGTAAAGGACGGAAGAGAAGTATTAACAGACTGTATCGCTTCTCAGGTCGCATTGCACAGAGAATATGGCGGTGTTGTACCGGAAATTGCATCCCGCAAGCATATTGAAGCGATCTATGCACTGGCTGATCAGGCGCTAGAAAAGGCTAAGCTCACCCGAAAGGACATTGATGCCGTTGCTGTTACCTATGCGCCGGGACTGATCGGTGCTGTGCTGGTTGGTGTGAATTTTGCAAAGGCGGCAGCCCTTGCTATGAACAAGCCTTTGATCCCTGTTCACCATATTCGCGGTCATATAGCTGCAAATTATCTTGCCTATCCGGAACTTGAGCCGCCGTTTCTGTGCCTGATGGTTTCCGGCGGTCATACAATGATCGTGGATGTTCAGGATTATACCAAAATGCAGATTTTGGGCGCAACCCTGGATGACGCAGCAGGGGAGAGCTTTGATAAGGTTGCCCGTGTATTGGGGATGCCTTATCCCGGCGGCGCAGCGCTGGATAAAGCCGCCAAATCCGGCGATGAAAGCAAATATGTGCTGCCGCGCTCCAAGCCGGGTCAAAATCCTCTGGATATGAGCTTTTCCGGCCTTAAGACGGCTACACTGAATTTGATCCATCACGCAGATCAGGTAGGGGAGCAGTTGGATGTGAACAGCCTTTGTGCTGCCTTTTCAGCTGCTGTATCCGATACCCTTGTACCAAGAGTGGTGCAGGCAATGCAGGAAACCGGAAGGAAAAAACTGGCTGTAGCCGGAGGCGTTGCTGCCAATTCCCGTATCCGCGCTGATGTTTTGACTGCTGCAGAAAAGCTGGGCGCGCAGGTTTATATGCCACCTTTATCCTTGTGCGGCGATAACGCAGCAATGATCGGCTCACAGGCTTATTATGAATATCTTGCAGGAAACATAGCCGATATGCGCCTGAATGCCTACGCAACCAAATCCATTTTGGGAGAAACACTCTGACGATCGCTATTCATTATCGTTGCTATGAAAGTGCGTACTCCCTAAAAAGGCTTCTCCTCGAGGAGAAGCAGTCACCGCAGGTGACTGATGAGGTGTGATTAGCCCCGTCTTCCACCTCATCCACCGCAAGCGGTCCCCCTTCTCCTCCAGGAGAAGGCTTTGACGGCGACCGCAGGTCGCCTATTTGGCTCCCTCTGATGAGGGATCTGTCAGCACAGCTGACTGAGGGAGAGAAAAACACTTTTTGTTCACAGTTATGATATTGCTTTTATACAGCGAATAATGGCGGGGAGCGCGTAATGCGTTCCCCGCTGAATTTTGTCAGTACGTTGTTAAATTAAGATTGGTTGTTTATATTTGCGGATTTAGCATTCTTAGCTCGTAAGTTCCTGATACATTTTCATAAGCTCGGCTACACATTCGGTTTCGGTGTTGAGCTTGCCCCAGAAGCCATAGGTTTGCATAACGGCCTTGTCGTTCTGTTGGTGTGCCTTGCGCAGTTCCGGTGGCATAGTCACTTCGTCATAAAGATCGGCAAGAGTGCAACAGATGTGATATCATTCAAAATGGTACATTTAGTGTCGGATTGTGTATTGACCTATTTGAAGGTTTTTTCTATAATACGATTGATAATTTAGGTTACGGAGGTACAGAAAATGAGCATCTATTTACCGGAACAGGCGCAGAATTTACAGGAAGTTTTAAGTGCATATGATTTTCCTGCAACCCTTATGGGTGCAGTTCGCTACGGACAGGGTCATATCAATGATACCTATTGTGTAGTCTGCCAGCCCCAGGACGGCGATGCCATTCGCTTTATTTTGCAGGGACTTTCTTCCACTGCCTTTCCCCATCCTGAAGAGCTGATGGAGAATTTTATCGGAATTACTACATATCTTCGGGATAAGGTGATTGCTGCAGGCGGTGATCCTGTGCGCGAGACCCTGAGCCTTGTTAAGACAAAAGATGGCAAGGATTACTATACTGATGCTACAGGCCGTGTTTGGCGCCTGATGCCCTATGTGGAGGGTACAGATTGCCTGCAGCGGGCAACACCGGAGCTTTTCGAGGCGTCTGCACGGGCGTTTGGCCGCTTCCAGAAGCAGCTGCAGGATTATCCTGCCCATACACTTCACGAGACCATTGTTAACTTCCACAATACAGAGGATCGCTTTGCAAAGTTCCTGAAAGCATTGGAAGCAGATGCTATGGGACGAGCCAAGGATGTGCAAGATGAGATCAATTTTGCCCTTGCCAGAAAGGAAGATTGCTCTGTTGTTCTTCAGGCACACAGAGATGGAAAGCTTCCCCTGCGCGTTACGCATAACGATACAAAGCTCAACAATATTCTCATTGACCGCACCACCGGAGAGGGTATTTGTGTGATCGATCTGGACACCACTATGCCCGGTTTCTCTGTTAACGACTTCGGCGACTCCATTCGTTTTGGCGCAAATCGCAGCGACGAAAGCGAGAAAAACCTGAAAAAGGTGAACTTTGACGTTGACCTCTATGAAGCCTATACCCGCGGTTTCCTGGAAGGAACAGGCGGCTGCCTGACTGATGCTGAGCTGGAATATTTGCCTTGGGGCGCGCGCTTGATGACCCTTGAATGTGGCATTCGTTTCCTGACCGACTATCTGGAGGGAGACCACTACTTCCGCGTTGGCTATCCGGAGCAGAATTTGGATCGCTGCCGCACCCAGTTTAAGCTGGTGCAGGATATGGAGCAGGCTTTCTCCGAGATGCATCGGATCGTTAAGAAATACGCATAAGGCGCTGTATGCTTAAGATCATACGATCCCTAAAGGATTTGGATTTTCGCCAGCTGGCTGATGTATATATTCAAAGCTGTCAGGAACGGGGAAGCGTGCGTTATTCCGGGCAGACAGCACATCAGCAGCTTTTGTCTGAGCAGGATCTGTACGGTGAAGTGAAATGCTTTTTTGCAGATAAAAATGCTTTTTATGCTGTGTGGGAATCAGATGGCAAGTATGTTTCTGCTTTGCGTATAGAGCCCTATAAGGATGGCTTTCTTTTGGAAGGCTTGGAAACCTTGCCGGAGCAGCGATGCAAGGGATATGCAAAGCAGCTTGTGTCCGCGGTTCTTTCTGAACTTTCAGAGCAGGGAAGTGCTACTGTATATTCCCATATAGACAAGAAAAATACAGCCTCTCTGGCTGTACATTTGGCTTGCGGTTTTGAAATAGTGCGCGAATGTGCAGTTTATGCAGACGGTTCCGTTTCTCAAAATGCATATACAATGTGTAAGTAAAATGGCGGGGAGCGCAAATGCGTTCCCCGCCAAGTTGGTTAATTATGCTTTGATATTGTTATTTTCATCAGTAGACAAGAAAACTGTTCCCTATGCTAATTCCGTTGGTTACCGGTAGGGGCGGCAATCTGCCGCCCGATGTACCATTCTAGTATCGAGAAATTTTAGCGGGCGGTTGATAACCGCCCCTACAGTGTTGGTTGGAAAATTGTGCGGTATCACGGCATGGATGTTCTCTAGGGGACAAGGGGAAGTTCACTTGACCCCTGGATTCACTTCCTGAGAAGATTTATTGAAATCTGATTAAGGCGACTTCTTTTTCAAAAAGAACACTACAGTGCCAAGGCCACTGGCAACGACAAAGATAATTGTAACCAATACCCATACGGAACGACTGCGTTGCGAAGCCTCTTTTTCAGTGTATGGGGGCATAGTTTCTGACGATGTCGGTTTCGTACCGGCTGTCTCATTTTCAGCCGATTTTGTTTCGGTAGGCTCACTTTCTGCAGATGTTGGTTCATCTGGCGTAGTTTTGGAAGCCTCTTTTTCCTTTGTCAGGGTCTCAGTGGAACCATTTTCTACAGGGACGATTTCCTTCCGTACTGTTTCGGGAGGGCTTGATTCTACAGTGCCGGGGGTGGATTCGCTCTGTTTAACTTCCGAATCAGTGGCACCCTGACCTGGATACCCACATACCGTACAACACACTTCATTTCTAAACGAATGACCGAAGCGCATGGTAAATCCGCAGATCTCGCAAAGCATCTCGTGTGAGATGTTGTTTTGTTTGCCAGTCAACACCAATTGATGTTGCTCAGCCGATGTCGTTCCGCAGGAACAGACAACAGTATGGTATTCGTAATAGTTCGATTTGTTCCCATCCCAATTCCACTGATGCTCATGGGGAGGTGGATTGCCACAAACGGTACAATTCCCGTCACTTCCATAAATGTGATCTTCGCTAGTGGTTGTAGAACATTGTGTGCAGCACAAATCGTGGTTGTAGGCATGGCTTTTTCCGTTATACTGCCAGATGTGTTCATGGGGCGTATGGCCGCAGACGGTACAGATACCTGCGCTGTTATTACTATGGGTGGTCTCTTTCTCTTCTCCGCAGCCGTTGCAGACCATACAGTGCCAGTAGTCGCTGGACCACGCACACTGCCAATTGTGGGTATGTTGATAATAGCCGCAAACTGTGCAGATTTCCGCGCTGTCAACTGTATGATCTTCGAGCTTGAGTTGACTGCAACCATTGCATTCAAAGTTATGGCCGCGCGGACCGACTGACTTTAGTACCCACTCATGGATATGTTCCTGTTCAGTGGCCAATACTCCGGTTGCCATACTCAAAATCATAATAATCAGCAATACAGCGCTGATGAACAGTTTTGATCGCTTTTGCATTTTCATTCCCTCCTTATGTATCTCTTTATGATATATCGGGGATATGCAGTTCTTTTGTTCCCCGAACCTTTGCCCCTGTGTTTTTTTAAGGCATTGTTCCGTGTGCTTCATTATATTCCCAATGGCGGTCTGCCACAATGGCAATATCTTCAGCAGAAATAAAGCCTTGTTCATAGGCTTCCTCCAGCATAATCAGATCGCTATTCCTGCAGACAAAAAAGCTGATTCCGTTTCTGTTATAAAATCTCGACCCAGCCAGTTCAAAATCCACAATTGCTTCCGTTTGTTCCTGACTGACCCATACAACGCAGTCATCAAATGTGCCGTAGTATAAATAA
>JAZNDD010000108.1:0-11395 GCA_045587865.1 Faecousia sp. | reverse complement strand
GAGCGAGAACACCGTTGATCTTGTCGATCTTTCTTTCGTAACCTTCAAACAATGCCATATCGTTGTCCTCCTCTTATTCGTGACGGGGATCGATGTACTTGGCTGCATCAGCAAAACGGCCATAGCTGCCCTTTGCCTTCTTCAGAGCCTCATTTGCATCGTCGCCCTTCTTGATGAAGTCCATCATCTTACCCAGGTTGATGAACTCGTAACCGGTGATCAGATCGTCCTTATCCAGAGCGATGCGGGTAACATAGCCCTCAGCCATTTCCAGATAACGGGGACCCTTAGCCTTGGTGGCAAACATGGTGCCCACCTGGCTGCGCAGACCCTTGCCCAGGTCTTCCAGAGAAGCGCCAACTGCCAGGCCGTCCTCGGAGCAAGCGGACTGGCTGCGACCGTAAACGATCTGCAGGAACAGTTCACGCATAGCGGTATTGATGGCATCGCACACCAGGTCGGTGTTCAGAGCCTCCAGCAGGGTCTTTCCAATCAGGATTTCGGAAGCCATAGCGGCGGAGTGGGTCATACCGGAGCAACCCAAAGTCTCTACCAGAGCCTCCTCAATGATGCCTTCCTTCACATTCAGGGTCAGTTTGCAGCAACCCTGCTGAGGAGCGCACCAGCCGATGCCGTGGGTAAAACCGCTGACATCTTTAATTTCCTTGACCTGCACCCACTTGCCCTCTTCCGGGATGGGAGCGGGGCCGTGATAAGCACCCTTGGCCACGGAGCACATTTCCTGTACTTCTGCACTGTAAATCATGGCAAAATTCCTTTCTTTTCTAAAAGCCTGTTGACTTTTGATATACATAGTCGGAAAAAACATTTTTTTCCGCAAATATTATACAAGGAAGCCAGGCACTTGTCAATGTTTTCAGAAGGAAAAATGTATGGTTTGCACAAATTGTGCCACACTACTGTTATCAAGAAAAAAAGGAGGTACAAGTTATGAACAATAATGCAAACAAGTGCATTGAATGCACTGTGCAGCAGTGCGCACACCACTGCGATACTGCAAACTACTGCTCTCTGGAGCGGATTATGGTGGGCACTCACGAGTCTAATCCCGCTATGGATCAGTGCACCGACTGCAAGTCCTTCCGCAAGAAGTAAATGGCTTTTGCGGCGGCGAAAGCCGCCGCATTTTTTTCCTTGACGGATCTGCAAGTGTTGATTATGATATATTACAAATATATGGAGGAGAAATTTAATGGATACTTATTTTGACGGTTATGATAGCGATCAGGAGCAAACAAAACCGGAAATTACACCGGATCAATCTGAAAACTTTGAAATGCCGGTATTGCCGGAAATAGAAAAGAATGAGAAAAAACACAAAAAGCCGGTTTTTTGGGTTTTGGCAACGGTTGCATTGGTAGTTGTTTCTTGCCTGATTACCGCTGTGGTGATTGATACCCGGTGGCAAAAGAAAATGGAACTTTCCAACAAGGTCCAAAATAATAAGATTGATGTTCTGCAGGAGCAAATTGAATGGATGACACGTGTTAACACGGAAAACACTCAGGAATCCGCATTGCAGGGCAACCTGACTCCCGGCCAGGTTTATGCACAAAATGTACCTGCGGTCGTTGCAATTTCCAGCCAGGGAACCACGACAAACATATACGGACAGGTTTCCCAGACTGCATCTGCCGGTTCCGGCTTCTTGATTTCCGCTGACGGATATGTGGTTACGAACTATCATGTTGTGGATGGGGCTACCAGTTTGAGTGTGCTCACTTATGACGGTGAGGTGCATACTGCCCAGATCGTCGGTTATGATGATGCCAACGATGTTTGTATTCTGAAAATTCAGGGGGAGGATTTTCCCTATGTAACATTAGGCAGCAGTGATGCACTTGGTGTTGGCGACCAGGTTGCTGCTATCGGCAACCCCTTAGGGGAACTCACATCTACACTGACGGTGGGTTATATCAGTGCGAAGGATCGGGTTGTTGCCACCGATGGAAGTATGATCAATATGCTGCAGACGGATGCGGCGATTAATTCCGGTAATTCCGGTGGTCCGCTGTTTAATATGAAAGGGGAAGTGGTAGGCATTACCACAGCCAAATATTCCGGAACCACCCAGTCTGGCGCAGCCATTGAAGGAATTGGCTTTGCAATTCCTATGGATGATGTGGTGGATATGATCCGGGATCTGCAGGAACACGGCTATATCCGGGGCGCATATCTTGGCGTTAAGGTGATGGATGTATCTGAGTCAGCACAAATGTATGGTTTGCCCGCCGGTGCATATGTGGACGAAGTAACTGCCGGAACAGCCGCAGAACGGGCAGGCATCCAAAAGCAGGATATTATCATCAACCTTGGTGGTTACAAGATCGCCTCCATCACGGATCTGACCCGGGCTTTGCGGAAACTTAGTTCAGGCGAAACAACGACCGTTACAGTATATCGAAGCGGACAGCAATTGGACCTGAAAATCGTTCTGGATGAAAAGCCGAATGAAACAGCAAGTCCAATACCGGAAGAAGAACCAATCCAGAAAAACGAGAATGAGAAACCAAATGGTTTCCCAGGCGGAATCTTTGATTTCTTCTTTGGTGATTGAATAGAATTATGAGAACCGGTAATAAGCAATAGACCGGTTCTCATTTTTTGTGAAATTTCGTCAAAAATAAGAAATAAGGACTAGATTTCTGAAAAAAGATAGCATATAATATAAAAATGCGTATAGAGGAAATAACGGAGGCACTGGCGCTATGAGCAAAAAAGAGAAACAAGAAAATAAGGGAAAAACGAAAAAAGTCATTTTGATCGTGATTTGTGTGATCCTGGCATTGGTTTTGCTAGTGGTATGCGTGTTCGGACTGTATCTGAGCAAAATGATGAATTTGATCGGCCGTGATTATGGCGATAATCAGACCACAATGTCTTCGGAAGAATACGAAGAGTGGCTCAAATCCCAACAAGATTCAATTGCCGAGGACTTCACCGGTGAAGTCCTCAGTGGTGAGGATGTTACCTGGCAGGAAAATACAGAACCGATCGGATCCGGTGAGCACATCATCAATATTCTTTTGATTGGACAGGACCGCAGAGAAGGACAGGGCCGTCAGCGGTCGGATGCGATGATCCTGTGCACTGTCAATACAGTGGATAAGACATTGACGATGACTTCCTTTATGCGGGATATGTATGTGCAGATCCCCGGATATCACGCAAACCGGATCAATGCCAGTTATGAACTGGGCGGTATGCAACTTTTGGATGCTACACTGACTCAAAACTTTGGCGTTCAGATTGATGGCAATGTGGAAGTAGATTTCGATGGCTTTATGGAAGTAATCGATATGCTCGGCGGCATCGATATTGAACTGAAGGATTATGAAGCAAACTACCTCAACCGCAGAGGTAACTGGGATGTGGATGACAGCACTGCAGGTCAGTGGGATCTGAAAGAAGGTATGAACCATCTGACCGGTGAGCAGGCACTGGCATATTCCAGAATTCGCTATGTGGGCAACTATGACTATGAGCGCACTGAACGCCAGCGCACAGTTCTTAGCACAATGTTTGAAATGTGCAAAGATCTGAGCGTTCGTGAGCTCAATGCGTTGCTGCAGAAATTACTGCCGCATCTGACTACAGATATGACAAACGCTGAGATCTTGGGATATACAGTCGATGTGTTCCCAATGATGTCCGAACTGTCTATTAAAACACAGCGCGTCCCAGCAGACGGTACATTCTCGGATGCTTATATCGATGGAATGGCTGTTTTGAAAGTGGATATGGAGGCAAATAAGGAATTGCTTGCCTCCTGTATGGATGAACCTGAGACAGAACCCACTGAAGAGTAATTGGTAAAAATTACCTTTGGTTTTTTGTAAAATGTTCCATTAAATCCAGAAATATGACAAATACCACTTGTTTTTGCCAACAATACTTCTGCAAAAATTCACAAAACGATTGACAAAATGCAGAATAGATTGTATAATGGCAACAAATACTGGGAGGGAAGTCGTATGGAACTGACTAGAAGCGAAATGGAGATTATGGATGTTATGTGGGCAGCGGATGTTCCGCTTTCCCGTGCAGATCTTCTTGAGCAGTCTGAGGAAAAATCCTGGAAGGATAGTTCTGTGCATATTCTGCTCAATGGTCTGCTGCAAAAAGGCGCAATTCGTGAGGTGGGTTTTGTGAAACGGAGCAAAACCTACGGCCGCACATTTTCGCCTACTCTGACCCGTGAAGAGTATTTTGCAACAACCATATTCTCACACCGTCATAAGCCTGAGATCGTTGGCTTGTTTGCTGCGCTTTTGAAGCGGAAAGATATTACCGCTGAGCAGTTGTCTCAAATTGAAGCACTGGTAAACCAAAAGAAGAAATAAAACTTAGTGGCTGTCCGCAGGGACAGCCACTTTTAACATATTAACCTTGAATCAGCTTTTGGAAAACAAGACCTGTCTTGTAGGTCAGCTCCAGCCAGGGAAGGATTAGCTCCTTGCTGACACTGCGGATCTTCGGAAAGTTTCCGCCAATCTCGAAATTGATATCACCGTTATAGCCCACATCTTTCAGTGCTTTGCAGATATTTTCCCAATCTGCAGTACCCATAAGGGGAACCAGATGCTCGTCAGCAAAACAGTGGTTGTCGTTTAAGTGCAGTGCTTTGATCCGTTTGCCCAGAATGTGGATATATCTGCGGGCATCCTTGCGGATTATATGCATATGCCCCGTGTCCAGGCAGAGGCCGAAAAGCTCTTTGCCTGCTTTTTCATTCAGTTCGTCGATCAAAAGGGCAGTCTGCTCAGGGTCAGAAGCAGGACCTTCAATAAACACGTCGTCATTGGAAGTCCGGTACTTTCTGACATAAAGGTTCTCCATACAAACCATTACATTGCACTGGAGCATCGTGGGGATCAGAGATTCAAATAAATGCCTGTTCAAACGGTCGATCTCTTCGGGAGTATCTACAGTGTTGTCAAACTTATAGTCAACACCGTGGATGATCAGACGGGGACAGCCAATGTACTGACAGAATTCAATGAGCCGCTTATAGATTCGGATGCAGTATTCTGTAACCTCAGGATGACCTGCCAGGTAAGCAGGCTGGGGGGCGTGTGCCTGTGTGATGAAGAGTCCGTTTTTCTTTATGGCAGAAAGCTCTTCTTCGTAATAGGCGATTACCTCATTGAGTTCTTTTTCAAAAATGCACTTTCCTTCATAATCCAGATTGCGTGTATTGGCACCGCCTCCAAGCATCCAGTCAACAGCGGTAAAGCCTGCGTTTGCGATCAAGGCATAGCGTTCCTCAAAGCTTGCTTCCCGGTCACCAACGCCAGAAGTGACACTAATATGCATTTTGATCACTCCTGTTCCCAGTTGTGCCAGACGTTCTGCACATCGTCATCCTCTTCCATAATGTCAATGAGCTTTTCCATCAGTTTTATGTGCTCCTCGCTGTCCAACTTCTGGTAGTTCTGGGGAACCATTTCAATCTGAGCAGAAGCAAAGGTGTACTTCTTTTCAGCCATAGCATCAGCAACGGCGTTAAAATCATCGGGAGCAGTGTAGATGGTGAAGCAATCTTCTTCAGCCTCAAAATCGTCTGCACCGCAGTCCATAGCATCCATCATAACAGTGTCCTCATCGTAATCGCCATCTTCGTTGTCGATCACCAGCACACCCTTCTTGTCAAAGCTCCAGGACACACAACCGGATGCGCCCAGATTGCCGCCGAACTTATCGAAATGGTGACGCATAGAGCCAGCAGTGCGGTTGCGGTTGTCAGTCATTGTTTCCACGATCACAGCCACACCGCCGGGGCCGTAGCCTTCGTAGGTAATGGATTCATAGCTGTCGCCACTGCCGGAGCCGGCAGCTTTTTCCAAACAACGCTTAATGTTGTCATTGGGCATATTGGCGGCCTTTGCCTTGGTAATGACGGTAGCCAGACGGGAGTTGTTTGCAGGATCGGTAATACCGCCGCCCTCCTTAACAGCTACGATCAGCTCCTTTGCGATCTTGGTAAATGCAGCGGCGCGCTTTGCATCCTGCGCACCCTTTGTTTTCTGAATATTATGCCACTTAGAATGTCCGGACATATTGATCATCCCTTCTTATAAAAACTAGCGTATATTTTAGCACAAAAGCATTCCAAAAATCAACATATCAAAGAAAGAAAATTGCACAATCTGTGTGATTTTGGGAAATTACAACCTGAATTTCCGGGAATTGTGTTTGCAATTTCTCCTGAAGCACTTTGCAGACAGGGTTTTCTGTATAAAAATGACCTGCATCGATCAAATTGATACCCAGCGCCTTGGCATCCCAAAACTGATTGTATTTTACATCTGCAGTCACAAAGGTGTCACAGCCGGCACTTGCTACTGCAGAAAGCTCACTTGCACAGGAGCCGCCGCCAACTGCAACCTTGCGCACCGGGATTCCGGCGCTGACATACCGCAGACCGGGGCAGTTCAATTTCTGCTTTACACAGGCAAGGAAGGCATCCAGTGACTGCACTTCCACAGTACCCTGACGCAGAAGACCGGGCTCAATCACTTGGATATCAGAAAGCCCCAGGGTTTCTGCCAATACATCGTTTACGCCGCCGGATGCGCAGTCTAAGTTTGTGTGGGCATTGACCGCGCTGATATTGTGGGAGGCAAGAAATAAAATTGCACGCCCTGTACTGCTGCTGTCAGTAACGCACTGAATGCCACCGAATATCAGGGGATGGTGGGTCACGATCAGATCGGCGCCAACATCTGCAGCCTCCTTGCAAACAGATTCAAAAGGATCTAATGCAACTAATATTTTATTGACCGCCTGATCAGCTTTGCCGCAAAGCAAGCCGATGTTGTCCCATTCCATTTTCAGCGCCGGAGGCGCGATGGTTTCCAGGCAGGATAATACATCCTTAACCGTGATCATTTGATCTCCTCCTTTAACCAGGATAATTCCGGTGTATCTGCCAGTGATTTTAATGCTTGCAGCGTGTCGATAAGCTCGGTGTCGGCATTTTCTCCTTTTCCCTCTGCTGAGCGCTGCAAGCGGGAAATGATTTGCTGATAATATTTCGGTACTTCAGCGGATGGATCTTCCAGCAGAGCAGGGGGGAAGTAACATTCCCAATTTTGCAGACGGGGATAGTCCGGTTGAAAATACACTTCCATCACTGTATAAAGAAACCGGCCGTCTTTGAGTACGGCTTCTTCTGTAATTCGCCAGCCTTGTTTGTTTAAGTACTGCCGTAGCATCGGTGTTTTGGACTGGCACTGTAAGATCAGCCGGTAGCGGTAATTTTTCAGCCAGGGGGCAGCTTCCAAAATGGAGATCATCGTGTCTGCTCCCATACCGGCGCATACCATCACATCAAAATCCCTTGGAACATTCCGCACCCCGTCGGAAAGGTGAAAGGACATCCGGTCCTTAACAGCATATTTTTCCGCGTTTTTTATAGCACTTTGCAGCGGACCTTCATTTACATCGGCAGCAATCACAGAGGATGCAATTTCATTTGTAAGCAAATAGATCCCCAAATATCCGTGGTCGCAGCCAATATCTGCCACCCGGTTACCCTTGGCAACAAAATGGCTGCAGGAAAGCAGCCTAGGTGAAAGTGTTATATGCATAATCCTTTTCTCCCTGGAAAAATACAGGGGCGGAAAAACTTTCCGCCCCTGTTATTATCAGTCCTGCTTGGAAGCCTGATCAGCTTCGTAAGCCTCCAGGAAACGGTTCAGCTGAGCCAGAAAGGGCTCACACTCAACACCGTGTACTGCACAGGCTTCTTCAACGGTCTCGCCTCTGGAAGAGGGGCAGCCCAGGCAGTGCATACCGATTGCAAAGAACAAAGGCGCGGCCTGCGGTGCGATATCCAGAACATCACCGATAATGGTTTCTTTTTCGATTTTAACAGCCATAACATTGACCTCCTATTACAATTCTCTGCATATTATAACCTTATGCAGCAGAAAAAACAAGAGGGAATTTACAAATAGATATAATGAACAACTGCGTTAAAAATGGTGCTTTACTTCTTCAATACTTTTTTGCACCAGGTGCGTTTACAGCATTTAGGACATTTTAGATAACGGGTCGTTCCCATATGCATCGCATTAAGTGCCTGCGTATAGGTAGGTACAATCTCATAACCGCAATTTTTGCACTTGTAGGCGCCTACGCTGACTTCAAGCTTTAATGCATAGAAGCACGGTATCAAAAACACAACGCAAAGACAAAGAATTGTGACAAGCTGCCATATTCCTTCGGGAATTAAAAATGCAGCAATAAAGAGACCTGCAATGAGTGCCGTCATACTTACGATCATAATTGCCCACATAGAAGACCAGATTGTTTTGTTTTTCTTCTCTAAGTCTTTCGCCATATCAAGCAAAAGCTGTTCGTTTTTCTGATTGTTATTTTCCATATTGATTTTCTCCCCACTTAATAATTCATTTACACTGATGCTAAGAATATCACACAGTTCGAGCATTATGGAAGTATCGGGCATTGCTATGCCCCGTTCCCACTTGGATATTGCCTTGTCGGTGATACCCAGCTTTTGCGCTAACTGCGCTTGCGTTAGATTTGCGTTTTTTCTGCAATCGGCAATAAATTTTCCGATTTTTATTTGATCCATAATGTGCCTCCTTTCGTGTTCAGCATAGATGCTTTAGGGAAGAAAATACACCTACCGGCAGTTTAGTGAGGAGAAGTAAACCGATGGTAGAGTGAAAATTGCAAGCCTTTGCTCAATAGCGCCGTTTCTGACTTACATCCCGGTAGCATCAACGGAAACACCGTCTCCATATCCCAAGGGGTCAGGATTTGACGTTGTACCGGCACCGGTGTTTCGCATAAGTTCCATAATACGATCCAAAGAAATTGAACTGTGCTTATCTGATTCTGCAAATGCTTTTTCGTATTTTTTGCCCTTTTGACGAAGTGTATTTTCGGCACTGCTTCGCTTTTGCTCCGGGGAGAGACTGTTCCAATGTGCGACAGAGTGTTCTGTTTTATCAATGGATGCAGTTGCGTTTTTAATTTTGTTCTCCAGAGTGTATTTTTGTGAGCACATACAGTCGTATTCAGCCTTTGCGCTTTTGCGCTTGCTGATTTGAAAGATCGAAAGTGCGTCGATTTCTGCTTTTTTGCGGGAAAGCGCGGCAGTATGCTGGGCAAGCTCTGCTTTGATTTTCTCAAGCTCCTGCTTCTTTTTCTCTAATTTTCCGTTCTCGCTGTCTTTCAAAAGAATTTGTGCAAGGATGTCACCCTCGCTGGGCTCATATCGCCAATCCAGAGATAATTCGTGGTAATACCATCGACAAAACTTCAGAATATAATCAGAATAGGGGCTGTATATAACAACGCGGGGGTAACGCGCTTTTGTTTCAAGCGTATACTGATCCTCAATATCCGTTATGGAAGAGGGAAGATGAATGTGCAAAGAGCACTTCTCCTCGGTACAGGCGAAAGCACGGTCCTTTATTTGCTGACATCCTTCACCGAGCCAAACCTCTGCAAGAAAGCGGCAAGACCAGAAGGAATAATCCTCAATCGTTTTGACAGTTCCGGGGATGCGGACGCAACGAAGTCCGGTGTGGCTGAATGCGTGCTCGCCAATATACGCAAGTGCTTTACCAAAGCGGATTTCCTGTAGATTTTCTGCCTCTGAAAAAGCATAATCATCAATTCTTACGACTTCATCTCCTAAAATAACTTTTTCAATATAGTTGCATTGATAAAACGCACCGTAGTCAATGGTATGGATTCCTGCAGGAATAATTACCGTAGAATCTGTTCCGCGATACTTTGATAGCACACCGGGTGTTTTGCAATAAAAAGCATCCATAGAAATTGCTCCTTACCATAAGAATTTATATTAACTTTAGCATAGAAGAATATTTATTGCAAGGTTTTCCTGTTTTGCTTTTGCTGTGTTAATGGATGCAATCAGCATCCGGCGCAGAGAACCGCAATTGTGCAGAAATACCTTAACGGTATCGTCCGGGAGCAGATCTGCTTTTTGCATTAGCTCCAGCCAATACTCGGTTTCGTAGCATTCTTTGAGAGCAATCTGTAGCTTTGAAACAAAGTCAGGCTTGCAGTGGGCATACTTTGCTTCGCGAATGTTAGCACCAATACTGGTTGCGCTACGCTCCAACTGATTAACCAAAGAATAATGACCTTTCATTCTGTCGGTCATTTTCGGTATATTAACGGCAAATTCTGTTGATAAATCCACAAGTTTATTTTCTGCCACGGCAATCACTTCAAGCGCATTATATAATGAAATCCTTGCTTACATAAGGATGAAATCTGCTATGCAGATGAAATCTTCGGCTATGCCTCAGATGAAATTAAATCCACCCAACGCCACAGCGATTTCATCCGACCGAAGGGAGCATTTCACCGTCGAAGACGATTTATTCCACCCGTAGGAGTGGATTTAGCTGAGTCCCTTCCAGCGTACCAAAAAAGAGGATGCCGAAGCATCCTCTTTTTTGGTACACCAGCACATTCTATAATCGAACCGTTTACCTCTTTTAGGCTTACGGTTTTAGTTGCTTCCTTATAATTGAACGTTATGACCAATTTGTCGTCGTAGAGATATACGGCGTTTACAAAAATGTCAATCAGTCTTTGTTTGTGTTCCTTCGTTTCTAAGCTCATGGTCTGAATTTGCTTCAACCATAGTATTAAGCCCTCTTTCGTGATCGTGGGCTTCTTCTTTTCTTCCTTGATGAGCTTCAAATTTATCTCATCTCTTGTCTGCTCCAATTCGAGCATTCTCTGTTTCGTCGTTGAAGTAATAATGCCTTCTTCGATTGCTTTGAGTAGATTGTTCAGTGCGGTTTCCGTTTCGCTGAGCCGTTGCTTCAGCAGCTGAATAACGGGATTCTCTTTTTGGAAGTTCCGAAATACGATGCCGGCAATATCCTCGATTACATTGTCACTCATCATCATTTCGCGGGTGTACTTAATAACGATGTTTTCGATCCAGTCCTTTTTGTCCGTCTTTTTATCGCAGGCGTGCTTGTACTTGACGGTGTTGCACTTGTAGTACCGATGCACCTCACCATTACGCCCTGTGCCGCTCTCACCGGCCATATAAGCACCACATTTGCCACAGAACAACTTGGTGGTCAGCAAGTAATCATCCTTGGCCTTGTGCCTTGCAGCGGCTTTTGTGTTTTTCTTCAGCCGGTCTTGTACCTTGTTGAACAAATCCGTTGGGACGATTTGCGGAATGCCATTTTCGCAAACTACATCACCGAAGCGATATTCTCCGATGTATCGACGGTTCTTCAAAAGGTTTGTCACGATGTTGATTGTCAGCTTACTGCCTTTAGAAGTAGTAACACCTTTCGCGTTCAGCAGTGTGACAATTTCCTTGATTGTTTTACCGTTG
>JAZNDD010000107.1:0-8954 GCA_045587865.1 Faecousia sp. | reverse complement strand
CTGCATACCGCCTAAGTAAGACAGCACCGGGGGCATAACCACCTTGTCACCCACGGAGAATTGATCCTTCCACTTGTCTGTGACCTCTACGATTTCTGCGCAAAACTCGTGACCGATGATGGCAGGATGCTCCGCCACATCGTCCGGCACACGCAGGTGCTTTGCGCCCTGTTTGACCGTCTTATAGGTAGACATACAAACACTGTCGGAAATCACTTTAATGCGTATTTCCCCGTTTTTCAGCTCCGGCAGTTGGAATTCCTCCAGCCGGATATCATTCTCGCCATACAGGCGTACTGCTTTCGTTTTCATTTTTCCTCCCTCAGATCCGTCCTGCACTGCCAAAGGTTCTCACCTTATCCCGAACAACAGCCTTCATCATTTCTCTGGCATCTTCAAAAATAAGGAAGGGCCAGGTTGCAGGGTTATCTACGGAATTAAGCTTATCCTTCAAGCCCTTGTTCATTGCCGCCACCACATCAGAGAAAATGTTGATCTTGGTAATGCCGTGACGGATGGCAGCTTGCATCTGCTCGTCCGGTGTGCCGCTTCCCCCGTGGAGCACCAGGGGGCGATCGCAAACAGCGGTGATCTCGTCCAGCCGGTCGATCCGCAGCTGGGGTGTTTTTTTATAAACCCCGTGTGCAGTGCCGATGGCAACCGCCAATGCATCCACATCGGTCATTTCCACAAATTTTACCACTTCCTCCGGGACAGTCAGGCTTTCACCGGGGTCTGTGTCTGTTCCGGTTTCGCTGATCGATCCCACACTGGCATTGCCTACGTGACCAAGCTCTGCCTCTACGGAAATTCCCCGGCTATGGGCATATTTAACCACTTCGGCAGTATTTTTTGCATTTTCTGCAAAAGGCAGCACAGAGCCGTCGTACATCACAGAGCTGAAGCCTGCATCGATGGCATCCTTGATCAGCCCAAATTCCGTTGCGTGATCTAAATGGAAGCATACGGGAATTTTAAAAAATCCGGAAGCCTCCTTTACCATAGAGGCGAGCAGGGGCATTCCCTTCCCCTTCAGGTCCACACCCAGACCCATCAAAAGCGCCGGTGACTTTTCTTCCTCACAGGCCTCCAGAACCGCACGCATCATCTCATAGTTGCTAACATCAAATGCAGGGATGGCATAGTGATTATCCCGGGCATCTGCAAGCATTTCCTTCATTGAAACCAACATAATACATACCTCCTTATGCTCCCATAGCATAGCACAGTAATTAACATTTGTCAAATACAAATGTTAATTGACATAGCAGGCTTTGGGTGATAAAATAGAATTACAAATTCAGGGAGATGAACTATGAGCAAAGAGAAGATATTAATGTATGAGGCTGCCACTCTATATTATGACAAAAAAATGACCCAGCAGGAAATTGCTGACTATATGAATCTTTCCAGGCAGACCGTATCCAAGCTTTTAAATGATGCCATTCGGGAAAACATTGTGGAGATTAAAATTCACAATCCCGAAAAAAAGCGGGAGGATCTGGAGCAGAAGATCTGCGATTGGTTTGGCATAGAAAGCTGCGTGATCTGCAGCGCTGCCAGTGAAGATGACGCTATCCGCCGCTTTATGACTGTGAAAGCCGCCGCTCAATACATTCTACCAATCCTTCAAAAGGGCAATTTGAAAATTGGACTTTCCTGGGGACGCACCATTGAGGAATTGATTGGTGTTTTTCCGGATACCCCTTCCAAGGGAAATGTCGTATTTCCCCTGTTTGGTGCCACCGACCACGAAACTGCCTATTTTTCTTCCAATGAACTGGCACGGGCATTGGCAGATAAAATCGGTGCCCGGCTGCACAGTGCCTGGTTTCCCTATCGCGCGGACTGCAAAGAGGACTGTGCCTTGCTAAAGAAGCTTTCCTATTACCACAAAATGCAGACTTTATGGGGCAGTGCCGATCTTGTGATTATGGGCATCGGCAACACGGAATCCTTGGAAAATCTGGAAAAAACCTTTGGCTACAGTGAAAAACACGCCCAGGTCATTGGCGATGTGGCAACCCATTTTTTTAACGAAAAAGGGCAGACGATTGGCTTATATAGCGACACATTATGTGCCTGTGAGGAAGATATCCGAAGTGCCAAGCAATCCATTGCCATAGCTTGCGGTGCGAACAAAGCCGCGGCAATTGCCGGTGCTTTACGCACAAGGATGATCAAAACTCTGATCACCGACGAATACACCGCAAAGCAGATTTTAGAATATGCATAAGTAAAAATCCCTGTTCAGTGAAGAACAGGGATTTTTCTTATTCTGTTAGCAAAATTTCCCGGATGGAATCAAGCTCTGCTTGTGTTACGCCGATCTCTGTTTTCAGGAAAGAAACGATTCTCTCCTGCAGCGTATCGCCTTCGTACAGGCGCAAGCCTTCGATCACCACATCCATCGTCTCTGTTTCTGCATAACTTTTAGACATAAAACCCGTGCGCCGATACTCCCGGATCATCTCTTCCTCGGACATATTCAGCACACCCTGCAGCAGAAATACAATGGTTCCTGCCCGGTCTGCACCGTAAGTGCAGTGCATATACATCGGATAATTGTCCGGATTTGCCAGATCTGCAAATATACTCCGCAATGCAGGCTGATACTCTGCACTGAAAATCTGTCCGTACTGGGGCGCGCCATAGAACTTATGACCAACCGTTTCACCCAGCCGTGATTTGTAGTCTCCAATATATGTGCCTGCACCACGCAAGTCAAATTCGTAGACAAAATTAAAGGTGTTTTGAACTTGTTCTACAGACTCACTGGGAACAAAATAATTCTTTTCCACCAGTCCGTCGATCTCTGTTCCCCGGATAATCAAACCTTGCTTTACGGTTTTCCCATCCAGTGTGGTGTAACCGCCAATATCCCGGGTATTGTATGCACCGTCGATAGACACAAACCGGGTAGATGGCATTGTTTCAAACTCACCTGTATGGATCTCATCGCCGGCAACAACTTTCCAGTAATACTTGGTGCCGGTTTTCAAGTTGTCCAAAAGAATTTTATTCTTATCTTCCGGCAATTCATACCGGAGCGCATTGCGCAGATCCTCTTCTTCACTAACGAAAAGAACGGCATCGCTGCCGGTAAGCAGATAATCAAACTCCATTGGGCGGTAAGGATTTCCGGTTTCCACAGCCTTTTGTGCGGAGATTTCTCCCCGGTACAACTGCAATGCAGCACCGGAGCACAACTGAACATTCTCGTAATCAAACAGAGAAATATTCACGGAATTTGCTTCTGTCGTCTGCGTTGTGGATGTGCTGGGATTCGTAGGCTTCGGCTTTGACGGTTTCAAAGGAATGATCCTTATACCCAGGTACGAGGCGCAAACTACCAGCAATACTGCAGATACAACAGAAATATTGAGCCACTTTTGCTGTGTTTTTGTCAGGCCTTTTTTCTTTTTCTTTTGCTTTTTCGGTGGAACATAAGATCCCTCGATCAGTTTATAGTCTTCCCCAAAGGAATAGATGCCCCGCTTGAGGATGCCATTTCCCATTTCTCTGTGAACAATGTGACGACCTCTTACCGCCCGGCCGTTGCTGCCGATGTAGTATACCGCACCATCTATTTTGACAGCACCGGCGTGGTAGGGCTTATCGTTTTTGTAATAAATCAGTTCTTCATTTTCGAAGATAAGTCCGTTTTTCATCAGGGGGGGTTCCTCCTGATCCCGCTTTAAAATGATTGCAGGATCTATCCTTTATTTTTTTGCGTGTAGAACAGTCGTACAATCAATTCATCCAGTGCTTTTTCATCTGCGTGGAACTCATAATGTCCGTCTACAACGATATTTTCTCCTGCAGGAGATACTACTTCCTTAATTTCATAATCCACATACTTACTGAGCATATTGCTCAGGGTCGTTACGGGACAATCCGTTACGATATAGGGGGACACCTGCTCATACATATCCACAAGGAAATCGATATTCTCGTGTTCTTTTCTGGAAAGTTCCTTCAGGAAGCCCGCTACATATTCCCGCTGGCGTGCCATACGGGTAACATTTTTCTGGTCACCCACATCTTTTCGGATGCGGACAAAATCGATCACCTGATCTCCCTGCAATGTCAATTCACCCATCGTAATCGACGGATTGACTTTTGAGAAATCGTCAACCACATTGACTGTAACGCCACCGACTGCATTGTTAAGAATGGGGATGGCATCCATATTCATTGCCACATAGTAATCGATGGTCAGTCCGTGCAGATAGTTGGCGATGGTATTTTTTACATTTTCGCAACTTTCCGTCAGACCGTTTCCGTAGGTGTGGGCCAGTGCCAACTGTCCATAGTAAGTGCCTGCGTATTCGCCTTTAACGCCTAGCACATCCATCTCCAGCATGGTGTCCCGGTTCAGATAGAGCACGGAGCATTCCTGATTGGTTTCGTCGAAAATCAGCAGCATAATGCTGTCGGCAGCACCCGGGTTACGGTAATAATTACTGGATTTTACAGGGCCTTCCTGGTCGATACCCAGAACCATCATCACCGTAACATCCTGCCGGGGGAAATACTCCACCCCATCTCTTACGATTGTCTTTGTGTTTGTATTCGTATCTACAGGTTGTGTTTGATCAACTGGAGAAAAAAGGGTATGCTCCGCAATCCGCATTCCGCAGTAAATGGCCACAAGCACAAATACCAGCAAAAGGCAGATTAGAATAATCCTGGTCCCTTTATTCTTCTTTTTCATCTTGTCACTTCACCTGATCCAATAGAATTAGGCATTCTCTTCATCCTTGCGCTTTTTGCTGACAATGATGATAATAATAATTGCAACAACTACCAGCACCAGCACCAGCAGCAGCCACCACCACCACGGGCAGGATTCCTTGATCTCTTCCGCAGGAGTATCCGCATCCATTGCCATAGAGAACTCGATGGCACACAGGTGCTCGAAGTTACAGGTAACCGTACCGTCGCCGTTGTTAACAGTCTTCATAATGGGAAACCAGTCGTCGGCTTCTTCATCATAGGTCATAACATAGATGGGCATATCGGCTGCAATGCCCAAATCGAAGGTGATTTCAAAATAGAATCCCTCCTGCTCGATCAGGTAACGGTGTTCTTCACAGACCCATCTTGCATCGAACAGATCGCGGATGACCATTTTCTTGCCCTTCAGATCCAGATCTTCGTGCTTTTCGTAGGGAATTTCCATATCGCCTTCGTTCAGTTCTTCATACACGAAGGTCAGCAAGCGCTCAACATCCTCCGGAACATCTTCTTCCGGATCCCAAATATGGGCAATGGGGGTGATCAGCAAACAGCCGTGGCCATCGTTATCATACATATAGTCAACGATCTGGCCATCTGCATTGTAGATTGCACCAATGGCCTCTTTTCCTTCTTCGTCCTCTACAGGAACGATCTCCGGCGTGGGCTTGTATGTAATGCTGGGAACAAAGCCGCTGTCTTCAGCAGGCTGTGCAGCATTCTCCGTTGCAAAGACCGGAGCAGTCAGGCTCAGGCATACGACCAGAGCAAGCAACAAACTAATCATTTTTTTCATTTTTCAACATCTCCATATCGTTTTATATTCACACGATTGTGTGGAAAATACTCTTTTCAGTCACACAGGACTGCTTGCGCACATCGGTCGATCCAATCCAGCCCCTCAGCACCTGCGCGCTTTTCGATTGTTTTCAGGGCATCTGCCAAATTGGGGGAACGGTCTGTCAGATTGTGACAATCAGAACCCAGCAGGTGGATCTGTCTGTTTTGCAGCATACGCGCTGCCTTTTTTGCTGTCCGCCGTTTCAGGAAAAACTCTGCATTGGCTTGGATCATTACGGGCATATCCGCCAGTCGTTCCAAAATCTTGGCGGCGGATCGGTTTCCTTGCAAATACCGGTCGATATGGGCAAGGATCGGATAAAGATTTCGTTTCGTATAAATCCGTTCCAACTGGCGGTACATTTCATCGGTCCAAAGTATATGGGGCATTTCTATCATAATATGCCTTCCGCCATCAATTGTCAACAGGGAAAGTTCGTCACAGTCACCAATTCCCGAGAAGAAATGAACCTCTGCACCAATATGCAATTGGGGAAGGTTTGGCTCTGCAACCGTTTTTTCTCTCAAAACTTCCTCTGCCTGACCTCTGCGGTCTAAAAAGTGTTTCAGTTGATCGTGCTGGGGATAGAAATGGGGTGTAGCCACAATATGGTCGATTCCCTGTGCCTGCTCCTGACGCAGCATTGCAACAGACTCTTCCACATTTTGACTTCCATCATCGATCCCCGGCAGGATGTGACTGTGAAAGTCTACAGTCATACTCATTTGGAACCCTTTCCGGCATCTGCATTATCATAGCGCCGATAATAGCGGTGATAATAACGGCGGTAGTAGCGCTTGTAATAGCCCTTGCCGTATGCACCGCTGTGTTCACTGGCACAGTTAAAGACAACACCCAAAATTTTGGAGTGAATGAAATCAAACTGGCGAACTGCCTCAGACAAAGACAGACGATCACAGTAATTCTGACGAACCACCAGCAAAATGCCATCTGTTTCCTTCGCCACAGCCATCGCATCACTGACCTCACCCACAGGCGGCAGGTCCAAAATCACATAATCGTATACCTTTCGCACTTCCTCCAGGCCTTTTTTCATTCTTTCAGAACTAAGCAACTCGATAGGGTTGGGCGGATTCTGTCCGGCAGTAATTACCTGGAATGCTTGTTCACTGCCCTTCAGACCGCACATCTGTACCATATCCTCCAGACGGCACTGTCTGGTCAAATAGTTGGAAAGTCCGGGTGTTTTCAGGATGCCCAGTTTTTCTGCCAAAGTGGGACGGCGCATATCGCAGTCGATCAACAGGACTTTTTTATCCAACTGAGAGAGGCTGAATGCCAGGTTGATGGCTGTCAAACTCTTACCTTCACCACTAAGGGCACTGGAAATGCCGATCACGTGGCAATCGTTTTCATCAGAGAAGGAAAACTGCAGCTTGGTACGCAGAAGTTTGTAGGCTTCCGATGCCACAAAACTCAGTTTCCCGCCCATTATTGCGGGGGAATGGTTGCTGTTCTTTGCAGTTGCATAGGTACCCCGTTTCTTCTTTTTACTGCGTTTTGCACCGTAGCCATAGTAGGCACCATTGCCCTTGCTGGGAGCATTCATATCCGGCACCGATGCCAAAACAGGATGCTTGCACACCTGGGTCAGATCCTCATCCTTTCGGATGGTGATATCCAGCATTTCCTGCATCACAATGATGCCCACAGAAAGGATCAAACCCAGTAGGAAACCAATCAGGGTGTTGGTGGTATAACTGGGAGAACTGGGGCTTGCCGCCACAACCGAAGATTCCACCACTTTTGCAGATGTACCTTCCACAATACTGGAGATCCGCTTGGGCAAAATATAGGCAATGGCATTGGCGATCGTGTTTGCTTCCTCCGGGCTCTCGGTGGTAACGACCACCCGGAACACTTCGGTATCATCCACCGCCTCTGCGTGGATCATATCCTCCACTTCTGAGTATCTGCGGTTCACGCCTGCATAGTCGATCACATCGTTTAAGGTCTCTCTTGTATTGAGAATAACAATATAGGTATTGACCAGACTCTTGGAGGCAGTAATATCACTGGAATCGATACTTAAGGTTGCCTCACCCACCGAAATGGAATTGTTGTTCACATAGAACATTGCAGAAGATTCATATTTGGGTGTCACTAAAAAGTAAGTGATACTCAGCACAATGGATGCGCCCAGGATTGCTGCCAGGATCACTGCCCACGCTTTTCTCAGCAGGGCATCCACCAGACGTTTGAGATTTACTTCTGCAAAATCTCCCTTTGTTTTTATCTTTTCGTCCATAATTCTCCTCCATCTAAGCCAACTTCTGTTATTCTATCGCGAGGTCTGAAATAATCCAAAGCAACGAGCATAAACCATTGTAACAGGAAAAATTCGTCAAAGAACAATATATCAATTGCTGTCCAGGGCATAAATGCGCCGATAAGCACAATGGCCGTCTTCAGATCCAGCTTTCTTCTTTCGTTTTCGATCGGTCGGTCTTCCCGGAAGAAGCAGCTCATCCAATAGATCAGCACGGGTGTGCCGATCAAGCCAAACTGGAAAAACATCTGCATCAGTGTGTTGTGGGAGGCCCGTCCGTTTACTTTTATATCTGTAAAGCCCTTTCCCAGGAAGAAGGTCTTGGCACTGCTGAAAATCTCCCTTAGATAGTTCATCCAAATGGTCGTTCTTCCGGTTGTGAAGCCATCAAAATCTTTAGCAAAGGAGAAACGAGTCAAAACGATACTGATCAGTCCCCGGAAAAGTGCCGACGAGGCAATAAATCCGGTGCCCAAAATCAGGAAGATCATCAGCGCCACCTTCAGACTGGCTCTGCCCTGCATTTTCATAACGGCAATAAACCAAAGGACCAGCAGGACAATCGCCACCAGCACGAAGGATTTGGAAGCGGACAAAAATCCGCAATAGAGCAAAAATATCTCAAGAATTGCCAAAAACACCAGCCGTCCGGTTTTTTTCTCCTTGAGGAACAGGGCAAGCACACCGCCCAACGCGGCTAATATCTGGGCATTATAAAAGTTTGCATCTCCGTAAAAGCCGCTTCGGCGAACGATCGTCAAATAGCTGTCCACCCGGATAAACCTCCGGATACCGGAAGCCTCTGCAAAATTCAGCGCACACAAGGCAGACAGAATGATACCGACCGTAAAAAACAGAACAACTTCATAAAAGTCATACTTACCTTTTTCCGACTCCTCTTTCACGAAGGGGAAAAGGAAGATCATCATAATAAATGCAATATAATCAAATGACAGCTCGCTTCCTTCCATTACCTTGGACAGCAGTGTGAAAAACAAAATCAATGCGCCGGCCTTGATCTGATAGTTTTTGAACTGAAACCGGCTTTTGATAATGCTGATCATACAGACCATAACGAAGCCA
>JAZNDD010000106.1:0-3740 GCA_045587865.1 Faecousia sp. | reverse complement strand
AGGAAATCCGCCCATCGAGGTCGGATTTCCTGATGGGACGCCGAGGGCGGCGTCCCCTACGAATCTATTCGATAAACAGAAAGTTGACGCGCGGCTTGTTTCATTGACTTTTCTTCCCCCAAATGGTAAGATACGGGTATTGGAGGATGATGATATGCAATATATTCTTATGATCCTGTTTGCCGGCGGTATCGTTGCGCTGGATCAGTTTACAAAATATCTGGTTACCCAAAATATTCCCCTGTATGGACACGCAGGTGCCATTGACGGCGTTATGCATTGGACTTATGTGCAAAACACCGGTGCAGCCTGGTCGTCTTTTGAGGGTATGCGGTGGCTGTTTGTGGGGATCTTTGCACTGTTTGCTATATTCCTTATTTGGGAATTTGCCAAAAACCGCCTTGGTTTTACAAAAATCGAAAAGTGGTTTCTGGTAGCCGTCTTTGCCGGCGGTCTGGGCAATGTGATCGACCGGGTGCGGCTGGGTTTTGTGGTGGATATGATTGACCTGGATTTTATGAATTTCCCGGTATTTAATGTGGCTGACTGTTTTATTACCTGCGGCTGTATTGCCCTGATCGTGCATCTGATTTTCTTTAACAAAGCCTTCTGGAAGGACGATAAGTAATGATTTTCTATGCAGATATCCCCGGCGAACGGCTGGATGCCTTCCTTGCCCGGATTGTGGAAAACCTCAGCCGATCCGGTGCCCAAAAGTTATTGGAAGAAGGCTGTGTGCTCCGGCAGGGCAAACCGGGGAAAAAGAACGACAAATTAAATGTGGGCGATGAAATTTCTGTCACCATCCCGGAAGCAAAGCCTGTGGAAATCACCCCAACGGACATCCCTCTGGACATTGTTTACGAAGATGAGGATGTGGTGGTAGTAAATAAGCCCAAGGGACTTGTGGTTCATCCGGCGGCAGGCCATCAGGATGACACTTTGGTAAACGGACTTTTGTACGCAATGGGCGATGATCTTTCCGGTATCAACGGAGAATTGCGCCCGGGTATCGTCCACCGGATCGACAAGGACACCTCCGGACTTCTGGCAGTTGCCAAAAACGATTTTGCCCACACGATGCTTGCCTCCCAACTGAAGGATCACTCAATGGCACGCACTTACGAAGCCATTGTTTGCGGCAATCTGAAAGAAGACGCCGGCACTGTGGATGCGCCCATCGGACGGCATCCTACAGACCGGAAGAAAATGTGCGTCACCGCCCGCAATTCCCGCAATGCGGTGACCCATTGGGAGGTGGTTGCCCGCTACCGGGGCTACACCCACGTGCGGTGCAAACTGGAGACTGGCAGAACCCACCAGATCCGTGTCCATATGGCCCATATCGGACATCCCATTCTGGGTGATACAGTCTACGGACATAAAAAGCCGGAGCTGGGGCAGGACTCTCAGTGTCTCCACGCCGGTATTTTGTGTTTTCAGCATCCCAGAGATCTGCGACCGGTGATGGTCTTTGCGCCCCTGCCGGAATATTTTCAGCAGGTGCTGGAAAAACTGAAGAGAATCACATAACATAGCAATATATAATGAGCAAGGACGCGCTACAATCTCTGCAGCGCGTCCATTTCTTTATAATCGTGTTCCGCAGTTTGCGCAGAACACTGCATTTTGCGCGGCCGGTGTGCCGCAGGCGGCGCACTGCTTCCCGGCGGAAACGGCTGTGCCGCACTGGTTACAGAATCGGTTGCCCGGCTCCAGAGGATTTCCGCAATTGGTGCAGAACTTTCCCGGTGCTGCCGGTGCAACAGGTTGCGCCACCGGCGCAGGCTGAATAGACTCAGGGGTTACCTGATTATGAGGATTGAGAAAATCGTCTGCATTGTAAGACCGTTTTTGGGGAACGATGGGCAGAAATCTCTGCATTGCTTTGTTCAGATCCTCTGCATACCGCTCATAACGGGCGCCTACGCCCTGGGCAATGCTAAAGCGCATATTCACCGCGGTGCCGTTGCCGCTGGGCATCAGACGAATATGGCAAGCGCCGCCGTTCATATTGTACTTAAAGGAAAAATTCACGCCAAATGCAATCATATGATAGGGTTCTTGCTTGCAATCCCGCTCAAAAGGTTCGTGGGTTGCCGCATTTAAGTATGCCTCATACACTTTTTCAATGGGTGCTTCTAAATAAAAGCCTACATCTCTTGTCATACATATACCTCCTTTGGCAGATAATTCCATTATACACTGCCGCCTGGAAGAAAATCAACTGGTTTCTTGCTGACAGGTATTGTTTAGGAATGCTTCCTTATCCTTATGGGCAGCCCGGATCACAAACCAGAATGCCACGATCACCAGCACCATCAGTCCTGCAAAGAACCAAAAACAGGGCTTATAGGTACCGAAAATATCAAAATACAAATCTGCCAGGGGGGAACCCAGGCAAAGGCCCAGGGAGTTTGCCGCCATAAAGATGCCCAGCACCTTTGCATAGGAATTGGAACCGAACAGATCGCTGGAAAGAAGGGGGATGATCACCGTCTCCAACGGCAGTGCCACTGCATTGAGGATGACAGCGCCCATTGCAAAGACTTTTCCTATGGGTGTATTGGTCATCAGCGCCATCAGCACAAAGGAGATCAGGGCAGAGAACTGACCGATGCCCATTGCAAACACAAGACCTTTTTTGTCATAACTGGCACCGATTGCCACCTTGGCAACGGTCAGACCCAGAGAGGATACGGTTGCCGCTGTGGCGATAAAGCCCGCAGACAATCCCACATCTCCCATATGTACAACACTCACATTGCCCACACTTTGCAGGCTGATGCCGGTGAGAAATACCAGCGCCACCGTTGCATAGAAATAGGGCTTTTTCCGGATCTCCCGGAATTCCATTCCGGACCAAACGCTATCCTTGGGGGTTTTCTTTCCCGCAGTGCCCTGAACGGCAGGTCCGTCCTTGGGATTTTCCCGCAGGAAGATCATAATCAGCACGGTAAACACAACCGAGATCACCGCTGACAGCAGGTATGCTTTTCGGTAGCCGAACACTTCGCCGTTGTTAATAATGGGGGTTATGATCTGGGCGGCTATCGCACCGCCAATGCCATTGGCAGACATTACAATACCCGTATACTTGCCCACATCTTTATGGAACCAACGGCGCACAATAGTACCTGCCATTGTACCACCGCAGAAAACAATACCTGCTCCCCAAAGAACGCCACCTATGTACAAATGATAAAGTTCCGTAGCCAGCCCACGAACCGCTATGGATGCAGTCAGGGCAATCAGGCCTGCAGACGCCATTTTTTTAACGCCGAATTTACTGATCAGCGTTCCAAAAAACAGGGCAGTGATTACCTGGGTCACATAGCGGATACTGGTCGTAAGGGAATACAAACTGCGCTTAATTTCCAGCGCCTGCGTCACTGCTTTTGTGTAAAGACCCGCATTGCTGCTGCCAAAGCCTAGGCAGAGAAGTTCCATCATAAAACAAACCAACAAAATGACCCACTTATAGTTAAACCGGGAGTTCTTCTGTGACATGAAAAAGCACCTTCTTTCCAAATTGCTTATATTATAGACCCTTTGAAAAAAAAAGACAACCGAAAAAATACCGCAATGTATAAAAACCTTCAAATTTCTGTTTGCCAGCTTGTTCGTAGGGGACGCCGCCCTCGGCGTCCCATCTGTATTTTTGGGGTTCGATGCCCCAAAAATACAGAAATATTGGCAAGCTGCAGGAAATCCGCCCATCGAGGACGGATTTCCTGATG
>JAZNDD010000105.1:0-32780 GCA_045587865.1 Faecousia sp. | reverse complement strand
GAAGGACATCAACCGCTATCGTGCAATCATCGCCAAGCTGGGTATCCGTAAGTAATTTTGGGAAGGGACGACGGATACCGTCGTCCCTTCTTAATTGACAATGGACAATGGACAATTGATAATTACGGTCAATCTTACATTGCTTTATTGTCAAATGAAAAGTCGCATTTACTGGGAGTTGCTTTAGCAGTTGAAAGAGTTGCCATTTTTGGGCAATTGTTTCAAATGCTAAACCTCCCAAACACAACCCTTGGCAGTAGAAATTGAAAATCGGCATTCATTGTCCATTGGCAATTGTCCATTGTCAATTCAAAAACAAGGAGGTAAACAAATGATTACTCGCAAACAGTATCCCAACCATCACGTTTACGAGATGGAAATCGGCGGCCGTCCCTTTACTGTGGAGACTGGCAAGGTCGCAGAACTTGCCAATGCCGAATGCATCTGCCGCTACGGCGACACCGTAGTGCTGACCACCTGCACCTGCAACCCCATTCCCAAGGCAGGTATCGACTACTTCCCTCTGACCATCGAATTTGAAGAGAGAATGTATTCCGTGGGCCGTATTCCCGGCTCCTTCAACCGCCGTGAGGGCAAGCCCTCTGAGCGGGGCATCCTGAACAGCCGTATCATCGACCGTCCTATGCGTCCCCTCTTTGACGAGGAGCTGCGTAACGACACCGTTGTTACCTGCACTGTTCTGGCTAACGACCACGAAAATCCCGTTGAGATCGTAGCATCTCTGGGTGCTTCCATTGCTATCGCTTCTTCCGATGTGCCTTGGAACGGACCGGTTGCTACTACCAATGTTGCCCATGTAGGCGACCAGTATATCGTAAACCCCTCCGCTGAGGAGCGGGAGGCTTGCGACTGCTTCGTGTGCATCTCCTCCACCTTCGAGAAGGTGGTTATGATCGAGACCGAAGCAAACGAGGCACCCGAGGCTGTTGTATTTGAAGCCATCCGCGTTGCCCACGAGACCAATATGGAGATCGTGAAGTTCATTAACGGCATTGTTGCAGAGATCGGCAAGCCCAAGTTCACCTTTGAGAAGGCTGCGGTCAACCACGACCTGCTGAACGACCTGATGGAGTACGGTTTGGGTCAGATCGAGCACGCTCTGGACACCGACGACAAGAACATCCGCGAGGAGCGCCTGACTGCTGCCCGTCTGGACTTTGCAGAAAAGTTCGGCGAGAAGTACGAGGACTTCGAGACCCACATTGAGGTCTGCCTGTACAAGATGCAGAAGAAGGTCGTTAAGAAGTGGCTGCTGGCCGGCAAGCGTGTTGACGGCCGCGGTATGGACGACATCCGTCCCCTGGACGCAGAAGTTGGTCTGCTGCCCAGAGTTCACGGCAGTGGTCTGTTTGCCCGTGGTCAGACACAGGTGCTGAGCATCTGTACACTGAACACCCTGTCCGCTGCTCAGAAGCTGGACACCATCTACCCCGAAGAAAACAAGCGCTATATCCACCACTACAACTTCCCCTCCTTCTCCACCGGCGAAGCAAGAGCCGCCCGCTCCACTTCCCGTCGTGAGATCGGTCACGGTGCGCTGGCTGAAAAGGCTCTGCTGCCTGTGATTCCCAGTGTTGAGGAGTTCCCCTATTCCATCCGTGTGGTTTCTGAAGTGCTCAGTTCCAACGGCTCCACCTCTCAGGGCTCTATCTGTGGTTCTACCCTGGCTCTGATGGACGCCGGTGTGCCCATTAAGCGCCCCGTTGCAGGTATTTCCTGCGGTCTGATCTCCGATCAGGAGACCGGCGAGTGGAGAACCTTCACCGACATTCAGGGTGTCGAGGACTTCCACGGTGAAATGGACTTTAAGGTAGCCGGTACTTCCGAGGGTATCACCGCGATCCAGATGGACCTGAAGAACAAGGGCCTGACAATGGAAATCATTGCCGACGCTCTGGAGCGCTGCCGCAAGGCTCGTATGGTCATTCTGGAAGAAGTAATGCTGCCCTGCATCTCTGAGCCTCGCGCTGAGGTTTCTGAGTATGCTCCCAAGATGATCAGCCTGAAGATCCCTGTGGACAAGATCCGCGAGGTCATTGGTTCCGGCGGTAAGACCATCCAGAAGATCTGCGCTGACACCGGTGCTAAGGTTGACATTGACGATGATGGAAGCGTATTTATCTCTGCTGTTGATTCCGCTGCTGCCTACGAGGCTAAGAAGATGATCGATGACATCTGCTTCGTTCCCGAAGAAGGCAAACTGTACTACGGCAAGGTCGTGCGCATCCTGCCCATCGGTGCATTCGTTGAGATTGCTCCCGGTCACGACGGAATGGTGCACATCTCCAAATTGGAGAACCACCGGGTAGAAAAGGTTGAGGATGTTCTGAACCTGGGCGATATGACTTGGGTGAAGTTTATGGGCTTCGACGAGAAGGGCCGCGCAAACTTCAGCCGCAAGGACGCTCTGAAGGAAATGGAAAACAACCAGTAAGTTCAAAAGGCGTGTTGCAAAATAAATGCAACACGCTTTTTTATCTGAAATTTAAATGTAAGGACACCCCGGGAGGGGTGTCCTTGCGTATTTTATGCTAATGCTTCGTTTCGCTTCATCAAACGCAGCAGAATGATCCGCTCAACCAGTGCCAACATAATAATGCACATTGCAATGTGCAGACCCCACAAAGAGCCTATTCTGTATATGGGGTATGCGATGTAACTGTACAAACCTGCAGCCGCACCAATTACCGGGAAAGCAGCAGTCCACAGTTCATCCGGTTTCTTAATGCAGAAAAATACGCCCAAAACACAAGCGATCAGGGTAATCACATTACAGCCAACAATGTTGCCTGCGCTGAACTTTGGGTTGCCCAGAAATTCGCCAAAATACTTTTCGTAGTCAGCATGTTCAAAACAGAACCAGATAAATCTGTTGATCGAAATATGCTGGTCACCCAACTTCCAGAAAGGCAAAAATTGGCAAATCAGAAGGCCCAAAGTAGGTATCGCACACAAAATAGTTGTGAGCCGTGTTAAATCAATTTTCCTTTTCATTATAATACATTCTTCCTCCGTCATTTGATTTGTATTCTAATTTCAATATCGTTTTTAGAATATATCTAATCATAACAGATTAGAATACAATATGCAAGAGGGGAAGTGATTTTTTGTCAAAATTTGTCGCATACAAACCGGAAAAAGAAGTTATTTCCATGCGCATTTCAACAGATTTACTGAAAACCGTGGATACTAAGGCTGCAAAAATTGGGATCAGCAGAAACGAATTGATCAATCAAATGATCGTATATGCATTGAGTAATATGGAAGAACCGGAAGAAACAAATTAACCCAGCCGATTTTACGGCTGGGTTTTTTGCGCTGATGCGCCTATCCCTTCCACGGAATGCATATATGCATTCCCTACAATCTATCGAATAACCTCGTAGGGGGCGATAACATAAGCAAACCGCCGCGGGCTATGCCTGCGGCGGTTTATCAATCAATTTGCAGGGACCTGGGGTGTGACCGGGTTTGCGGGATTTTCCGGGTTGGGAACTTCTTCTGGCTTGTGCATTTCTTCGAAGGTAATGCCTTCACCCACCGGTGTGACACCGGGCTCGGTGTAATACAGCCAATTTTCCTTCTTCCACACTTCACCGGAAACCTTTGCCCACTGGGAGGCAATATACTGGTTGCCGTTGTTCTTGCTCACATCCCACTGGTTGGACAGGATCACATACTGCTCTTCCTGTTTTCCGGTGGTATCAATGGGATTGCCCGTAAAGGGATTAACGGGATTTTCCACTAAGCCTTCCATAGACAGCGCTGCCACATCTGCATTGGTCATAAATTCTTCCGATGTGGTAAAGCCGGTTGCATTAAAATCCTTAACCAGCATAATAGGCAGGTAAGTTTCAATGTTATGCATTTTGGTATCTACGGTCTTATCAAACACTTCCATATTTCGGCCGTGATCGGACACCACAATAATTCTGGTGTTGTCGTACACGCCCTGCTCCCGCAGGTAATCAAACCAGTCGCCCAGGAGTTTATAGGTCAGTGTATTGATATGATAGTGGGAAATGGCGTATTCGCCCTCGAGCCAAAGTGTTTCGCCGTTTGCTGTGATGGGTCTGCGGTTATCCGTATAATAAGCACTGTTATCCACCACCGGCTGGAAGGAGTAATCCGGCTCCTGCAAAATCACCGGTTCGTGGGTAATATTTGTGCGGTAGAACATATAGGTGTTCTCTTTGCCGTCGGAAACATTTGTCATAGAAGTCAAATTCCGGACTGCATTATACTCGCCGACCATCAAATCGGGATAATAATCGATGGGCTTCATCTCCCGGTATTCTTCCACAGCGTGATACTTACCGCCCTGATAGAAAGTTTCCTGCCAGAAGACCGGTAATGTCTTCATCAGGCTGAAAACGAAGAAGTTCCGCTGTCTGGCATCCATTGCCCGGAGTTTTTTCTCCGGTCCGTTGTATCTGCCATTTGCGTGGTACACATCCACGCCTTCCATATCCTCATAGATGCTCAGATCGGGAATGACCTGATAGCCCGCATAGGAGGGATCGATCAGCGTCACATCGAACCCTTCCTCTGTCAAGATGGTGGGGACCACCTTCAGGGCTTCGTTGTGCTTATCTACCAAAAGTTCCTCGCTGCGCTGGTTCATTTTCACAGGCGTGTACTCATAGCCGCCATACAAAGAGGGCGTTGCAAAGTTTGTATAGCCGCCGTAGGACAAGGTGTTTTTATAGTGGGTAAAGCCGTCAAACTGGGCTTTCAGATCGGGATTTTCTTCAAAAATATAGGGAATATAAGCGCCAATGCCACGGTCCAGCATAATCACCACAACATTTTGCCCGTCCTTACTCAGTTGGAAGTTGGGAAGTTCTTCCTCTCCTTCGCTGAGCAGGCGCTGCTGGGTTTCTTCCGCAGTTTTGGAGATCTTCACGGTATTCAGAACGCCCATACCCACCAGAGCGATCACACCGATCAGCAAAACGGTGGTAAGGCGCTTGGGGATCTTTTTTGCGATCCAGTAAAGTCCCACCGCCGCCACAGCGATCACCACAATGTTGATCACCGTTTCCAGCCAGCCGAACCAAACACCGGTCTCGAAAATAAGATCCGCAGACATAATGCCCAGGTTTCTGCCGAAGAACATATAGTTGATGAGCATCACACCGGAAAGCACCCACACCAGTCGGGTGAAGAACACCTTTCCCTTGGGACTTGCCAGCCAGTAGAACACACTCATCCACACCAAAAACAGTCCTGCAGATAGGCACAGGGTATTGACCACATACCAGATGGGATGATAGAAAAGGTCAATATCAATATATTCCTGGGGGGATGCGGCAATATAGGTGGTGGGGATCAGCAGACCCACCAGCGCCGTCAGAAACAGTCCTCCCAGAACAAACAGTTTTGTATTGGGTGCGGGAGTCTTTTCCTCCTTGCTGGGCAGTTTCTTCTTTAACAGCGGCAGCACCCAGGGAAGTTGCAGTGCCACAGCCAGTTCGATCAGAAGCATTACCTTCCAGGACGCATCTGCATAGCGCAGGAAATAAATCAAATAAATACCCGCAGCACCCAGAAGGATATTTAAGATCTTTCTGGAATTTTTAATGCGGTAGTACAGGGTCTTAAGCAGGGAGAATGTGTTGTTCAGGGTCCAGTAAAATACCAGTGCTGAAGGGGAATTGTACAAGAACACCAGGAAGAACAGCGCCATACCGTACAGTTGAATCTTGGTCTTCAAGGGGAAACCCTTCAGATACAGGGAACTGGAGAACACATTGATCAGGGTCATTATAATGGGCAGTACATTAATAGAGAAACCGCCAATGTTCAGCAGACCATCCGGCAGGCTCAGATCCCGGATCGGACCAAAACTTGCACCGGTGAAAACACCCACTTTGGACAGGAACTGATAGGCTGCCATAAAGAAGGGGATCTCCAGCAGCAGAGAAATGGATCCACTTAATACGGACAGAGGGCTATAGTTGTTCTGGCGGTAATAGGTCTGCAGAATCATCATCCGCTCATCGCCGGAGAACGTCTTTTTAATATGCGTTACAACATCCTTGAGCTTGTTTTCCGTATCCCGGGCCTGGATCTGAATCGCATCGGCACGCCGGTAAAGAGGCAGCACCAGAATATTCATCGCAAGGCTCAGGACCACAACCGCCTTTCCGGGATTGTAAAGCATCTTATACGCCATTGAGAAAATGATCTCAAAGATCATTTTCAGCGGGCCGATCAAAACCGCGCCGATCATCTCAAGCAGTGACACTTTCAGACTCTCCTTCCTTTTTCTCCTGGGTCAGTTCATCATACTTGGAAACAATGTAATCTGCCGCACGAACCGCACCTTCCGAGAAGTATGCCCAGGTTTCCTCCCGAACATCCTTTCTGCCCTGTGCGTACTGGGCATTTTCCAAACAGGAGTCGATCAACTCTTTAATATTTTCCATATTTTCCACATTCAATTCCTGACCGATCCGGGGCAGTGCGGAAAGGGTCCACAAAGGATGGCTCAGGAACCAGGCATCGTAAGGTGCCAGATTGAAGTTGGGGTCGGTATAAATCACAGGCTTATCATAGACCAGGGAGAAGTCAAACACCACACCGGAGAAATCCGAAATCAGGATATCACTGCGGCGAAGCACTTCAAAGTTATCCGTATCCCGATTCCACTCCAACTGCTCAGATTCCGGATATTCTGCCATAAGTTTATCCAACATTTCCTTTTCTGATGCAAAGGACTGGGGGTGGGGACGAATAATAATATGGTAGCCGGTTTTCAGTAAGGTGTCGATGATCTTTCCCCCGTGAATGCTGAAGATGGCGCTGGGGCCCCAGGTGGGTGCCAGCAAAACGGTGCGGGGATGTTCCGGTGCAGGACCGGCAGCAGCATACCGGGCAGCCATTTCATCCATATAGGGGATACCCACCTTTACGATCTCCTTGGCGGGCAGTCCACGCAGTTGTTCCAACTCCCGGATGTCATCTGCCTGATAATCGCCGGCGATCATCAGCGCATCGTAATAGTCGATACCAAACATACGGTAACGGGTCACTTCACCGGCGGTGTGGAAAATATGGATATAATAATCCACATCCTTGGAGCGCTTCCACTGATACACATCCAAACCGGGGGTGGTGGACAGCACGATCTTTGCCCGCAGGAAGTTCAGTTTGGAAAAGGCCTTGTTTCCTGCGCCGATAAATTCCGCCCGGAAATGGGGCATAGAGACCTGTAAAGCCGGGTCATCTTCCGATGCGGTCATATATACCACATCCATTTCCCGCTTGCTCAGTTCCCGGCAGATGGGGGCAAAAATGGTCCAGTACCGCTTATCATCGGAGAAGATCACCAGAGGGATCTTAGTCTTGCTCACATCGGCTTTCCCGCCGCTGAGGGCAAAGCGTGCCTTGATCCAAAGCATCCGCACAGAATACACTGCCGCACCGATCAGGCCCAACAGCACTGTAAATAACATACTTCCCGTACCCGGATCAATATAAAGTTTCATATCCATACTCCCTTCTTAAAAAGAAACACGATATAAAAATCAAGAATTTCCCATACCCGGAGGCAAACAGGATTCTTCTTCGTAAATTTCCCAGTTTTCCTTGTTCCAGATATCCTCATAAACCGACGCCCAGCGGGAGTCTATAAACTGATTTGCATTATTTACCGTAATGTCCCACTGTTCAGACAGGATCACATACTGCTTTCCTTTTTTTCCGGCAGTATCGATAGGATTGCCGGTAAAGGGATTGACAGGATCTTCAATGATCCCTTCCATAGACAGGGCAGGTACATCTGCATTGGTCATAAATTCTTCCGATACGGTAAAGCCTTCTGCATCAAAGTCCTTCACCAGAAGCATCGGGGCGTAGTACTCTGTGCTATACATCGGATCTTCCGTCTGATCAAAGATCTGCAAGCCCCGTCCGTGATCGGAAACAATAATAATTCTTGTGTTGTCGTACACATCCTGATCCCGCAGATAGTCAAACCACTGACCCAGTTGCCTGAATGCCGCCATATTGATATGGTAATGGGAGATCTTGTATTCCGTATCCAGCAGATAGGACTGATCCCCTGCGGTGATGGTTTTGCCTTCTGCAGGGTAATAGGCACTGTTATCCACCACATTTTGGGGTATAAAGTAAGGTTCTTGCAGTAAGGTCTGCTCGTGGGTAACATTGCTTCGGATAAACATATAGGTGTTTTCCGATTCCCTGACAACTTGGGTCATCTGGCTCAGGTTTTCCATTGCCCGGTAGGCATTCATAAAAGAGGGCGAAACATTGTTCGTCACATCTTCTTTTACATTTTCCGGCAATGCGTGGTATTCACCGTCCTGATAGATGGCATTCTGGCAGGACACCGGCAGTGTTTTCATCAGGCAGAAATAAAACACATTGCGGCTTCTTTTTTCCACCTGGTGGATGCGGCTGGCCATATCGTTAAATCTTCCGTCTGCCCGGTAAGCGGTGACCCCTTGCATACCCTCATACAGCGTGGTATCCGGGATCCACTGGTAGCCTGCATAAGAGGGATCGATCACCGTAACATCGTAGCCCGCCTGAGAGAACACCGTGGGGGCAACCAGCAAGGCTTCGTTATGCTTATCTCCCAAACTTTCCGTATCCCGCAAATTCATTTGCACCGGTGTATAATCGTAGCCGCCGTACAGGGACGGTGCGCCGAAATTGGTATATGCACCGTAGGACAATGTGTTGGAATAATATGTAAAACCATCAAACTGCTTTTGCAGTTGGGGGTTTTCCTCCATTAAATAAGGTACAAAAGGACCAATGCCCCGGTCCAGCATAATCACCACCACATTCTGACCGGATTGGCTCAGATCAAATTGGGGAAGGCTGTCGGAAGACTGGCCGATCATCTCTTTTGTTTGTCTTGCCTCTCCTCCGATTTTTGCTGTATTCACAGTGCCCATCCCCACCAGGGCGATCACACCGATGAGCAAAATAAAGGAAAGCTTTTTATGGAATTTTACGGCCGCAAAGTACAGTCCTGCTCCCAGCACAAGCACCACGGCTATGTTCAGCAGGTGCTCCTTCCGGGCAAATACCACACCGGTCTCAAACCAGAAATTGGAAGACATCACACCCAGGTTTCTGCCGAAGAACATATAGTTAACCAGCATTACGCCGCAAAGGACCCACACCAACCGGGTGAAGACCACCCTGACTTTTGGACTTGCCAACCAGTAAAATACACCGAACCATACCAGGAATGTGCCTGCCGCCAGGCACAGGGCGTTGATAATATACCAGACAGGATTGTAAAAATAGTAAAGATCGATATACTCCTGCACGGATGCGCCAATATAAGTACTGGGGATCAGCAGACCTACCAGCGCGGTCAGGAACAATCCCCCCAGAAGGAACAGTGCGGTATTGGGAGTTGCCGTGGTTTGCTTTGCTGGCAGTTTTTTTCGGATCAGCGGCAATGCCCAGGGAAACTGTGCAGCAAGACCCAGTAAAATCAGCAAGGTGCGCTTCCAGTAACCGTTAAATCGAAATGCGGCGATCATCAGACCCACGCCGCAAATGCCCAGCAGAACATTCAGAACCTTTCGGGAATTTTTAATGCGGTAGTAAAGGGTCTTAAGCAGGGAGAACGTATTATTAAGCGTCCAGTAGAACACCAGCGCTGACGGAGAGTTGTACAAGAACACCAGGAAAAACAGCGCCATACCGTATAGTTGAATTTTTGTCTTCAGAGGGAAACCCTTCAGATACAGGGCACTGGAGACCACATTGATCAAGGTCATTACAATGGGCAGTACATTGACTGTAAAACCGCCGATGTTCAAAAGGCCATCCGGCAGGCTCAGATCCCGGATGGGGCCAAAGGCTGTGCCGGAGAAGGCATCCACATTGGACAAAAACTGATAGGCTGCCATAAAGAAAGGAATTTCCAGCAGCAAAGAAATCGAACCGCTTAGTACAGAAAGGGGGCTGTAATTATTCTGGCGGTAATAGGTCTGCAGGATCATCATCCGTTCATCGCCGGTAAAGGTCTTTTTGATGTGTTTGATCACATCCCGCAGTTTGTTTTCCGTATCCCGTGCCTGAATTTGGATAGCATCGGCACGCCGGTAAAGGGGAAGCACCAGAATATTCATTGCAAGGCTCAGCACGATCACAGCCAAACCGGGATTTTTCAGCATACTGTATGCCAGAGAAAAAATAACTTCAAATACAACTTTCAACGGGCCGATAAAAATCGTGCCCAAAATCTTACCCAGTGACATTTTCCCTTTCTCCTTTCTTCAGCATAAATATGCTATATATTCCGCACCCCACATACAGCACCGTGCACAGCCAAAACAGCAGGTCTTTTTCCGGATGAACGCCAGCCCCTGCTGTCACATTGATCAAAAAATGAATGCCTACACAAGGGAAAATGCTTCCGCAGGACAGACGCAGTCCGGCAAGAGAAAAGCCTACGCACAACGCAAACACCACTTGGCAGATCACAAACATCGGCTGGACACCGTTTTCCAGATTCAGAAGATGGGTCGCCGCAAAGGCGATACTGGATGCAACCAGACCCCATATTCCTCTGGGAAGGATTTTCATTAAATATCCCCGAAACAGGATCTCCTCCAGCACTACCGGGCAGAGGATGCTCAAAATCTCTGCCCACGGAGGAATGCAAATCCCAAACCGAAAAAGATGATAACCTGCCGGCAGCAGCCAGGGAATGAAAAACAAATGCTTTTTCCAGCCGGAAACTTTCCGAAAGCCTAAGGATGCGCCTTTTCCGGTAGCCAATATCCATACGACCAATGCCAGTGTATATAGTGTCAGACCGATCATTTCCCCATAGGGCACTGCCTTAGGGCACAGGAGCATCACCGCCCCGTAAAGAAAAAGCCAGACAAACAGCATAGACCCTCCGTCAAAGCACTGGTTTTTCGTGGTTTTTTTATCCATTATAACTTATTAAGTTTACTCGAAAATTGTCGAAAAGTCAATCTTTTTACCCTGCGTTATAAAGAAAACGCGGTGTTTAACACCGCGTTTTTTAGAAGTTTCTCTATTAACTACATTTATCCTTAGGAGGCAAACGAAAACTATCATAGGCAATGGCATAAGTAAGCCGCCGCCGGGCACCGAAAAGCCAACTAAGCCCCATCAACACCAGCACACTGACGCCCTGAGAAATAAAACACGCCGCTGCCCCGGAAATGGGCATGGGGATCTCCAGCAAAACCAAAGCCGGTCCAATTCCAGCCAGTGCCAAAGCCAGCGCCTTCAATGTGCCAAACCACAAGAAACTTACATCCAGCCGGATCAAGGTGGACAGGCGCTTGCGGGTCATTCGCCAACTATTCAGCAGCGCCCCAAAGGAGCCGCAGGCCTCGCTGTCGTCCATAATCAAATACTTTGCCATCCGCACCCGGTAACTTAAGTATACGATCGCAGGGATATACACCATAAAGAAAATCAAAAACACCGGACGGGACACCTGCAAAAGGACCTCCATTGTGGCCGCATCCGGTTCGATCATCTGCCCCTGGGCGGCTTGCTCCAAAATGGGGATCCAGGCTGCCTCAAATTCCGCATACCAGGGTGTGGCACTCAACAGGCTTACACCCACGGAAGCACAGGGAACTACCAAAATACCGCAGGCAAGCATCTGCAGCAGTTTCAGCCGCAAAATCGGTCCGAAACGGTAAAAACCGGCAGTCAGATCGCTGGGGCTGGCAGTGCGTCCCCGGATCACCTCAATTGCCCCATAGTAAATGCCAAATCTCCAGAAGGGAACCAGTATCACAAAAATCAGCAGCAAAACCGTCTGGGCAGTTGTCAGGACGCTGCGCAGACCAATGCCGGACAAACCGCCGGTGGTGGTGATCTTTTCCTGCAAGATATAAAGAATACCTAAAACCAGCAACGCCCCCAGCAGAAATACACCGCTGTGGATCAGGGACAGCCGCCGGGGGCTGTAGTTTGCATTGCCAATCTCAGATGCAACAGTTTCATTTAAGCGCTTACGGTCATAACTCATAACTTTTCTCCAAAATATGGAATGTCTTATATAGTTATACGGCAAATACGGAAAAATAGCAAATGAATTTTTTGTTACAGTGGAATTTTACAAAAAACTATGGTATACTAGGTAAATAAGATTTACTCTGGAGGGAAGACTATGGAGTTAGGCGAACGCCTGCGGCAGGCGCGGCTGGCGGCAGGATTTTCTCAGCGGCAACTTTGCGGCGACGAGATCACCCGCAATATGCTCTCCCAAATTGAAAATGGCAGTGCCCGCCCTTCAATGGACACCCTTCGGTATCTGGCCGCCCGGTTGGGAAAGCCGGTGAGTTTCTTTCTGGAGGAACAGGCCGTCTTGTCCCCCAATCAGGCAGCAATGGGGCAGGCGCGAAATGCCACCGGACAGGCGGTTCTGGATGCCCTTGCCCAGTATCAGGGCCCGGATGAGACCTTTGACCGGGAACGGTGGCTTTTGGAGGCGCTGGCTTGTCTGGAGCTTGCCCGGCAAGCACTGGACAGAGGAAAAAAAGAATATGCCGGTACACTTCTGGACCGGGCGCAAAAAGCAGGCAGTCAAACGCCCTATTATACCCCGGAACTGGATCGGCGCAGACAGTTTCTTGCTTACGAAGCGGGATTTTTCCCCGCTGTCAATCCGGATCAATGGGAACTTTCCCTGGCAGCCCGCTCTGCTTTGGTGCAAAATAAGCCGGAAAAATGCATCGGCCTTTTACAGGCAATCGATACAAAAGAAGAAAAACACCATTTTCTGCTGGCCCAGGCCTATTTGCAACTTTCCCAATACGAAAAAGCCATCCGCCATTTCCTTCAGGCGGAGAACTATGATCCGGCAAAAGTCTACGCCGGTCTGGAAAAATGCTACAGCGCCCTGGAAGATTACAAGCAGGCATATTTCTACGCCTGCAAGCAGCGCGATGGTCATCCTGTCAGGAAGCCAAACCGTTTACCAAATTACGATTACAGTCAAAACGGAGCCTATTTTATTACGATCTGCACGGAAGGCAGAAAGCCTTGTTTAAGCCAGATCGTGGGGGACGATGCCCACATCGTCCCAAAACCTTACGGACAGATCGTGGAAAAATATATCTGCAATGCTCCGGAAATCGAAAAATATGTGATTATGCCTGACCATATTCATATGATCATTCGCTTAGATAATGGGACGATGTGGGCATCGTCCCCTACGCAGGAATGCGGGGAATCGTCCGTAGGGGCGGATGCTCTCATCCGCCCGGAAGGTGCGGTTAAAGGGACGATGTGGGCATCGTCCCCTACGCAGGAATGCGGGGAATCGTCCGTAGGGGCGGATGCCCACATCCGCCCGCAAAACAAGGTGGCAAGCATTGTGCGGTCCATCAAGACCCTGACCTCCAAAGAAATCGGCAAATCGATTTTTCAGCGATCCTATTATGATCACGTGATCCGCAATCAGCAGGATTACAACGAAAAATGGGAATATATTGAGAATAATCCCAAGAAATGGATGATCACAAAGCAGGGTGTTGAATGGTGAATTTTATTTGGGACGATGTGGGCATCGTCCCCTACGCGGAAAACGTAGGATTGCCTCGTAGGGGCGGATGCCCACATCCGCCCGTAAGAACAGCCAGCCGAAAATCGGCTGGCTGTTTATTATCATTATCTTAGAAACGGCACTTTTCGGCAATATAATTCTTCAGTTCGCTGATGGGGATGCGCACCTGCTCCATTGTGTCACGGTCACGGACGGTGACGCAATTATCTGCAGGGGTGTTGTCGTCGCCCACAGTCTGGAAGTCCACAGTGATACAAAGGGGTGTGCCGATCTCGTCCTCACGGCGATAACGCTTGCCGATGGAACCGGCATCGTCAAAGTCCACCATAAAGTCCTTCTGCAGATCGTGGTAGATCTCCTCTGCCTTGGGACTGAGTTTCTTACTAAGGGGCAGCACAGCAGCCTTGAAGGGAGCCAGTGCCGGATGCAGGCGCAGAACGGTACGCACATCGTCCTTGCCGTTTTTGTCCTGACCAACCACTTCCTCATCATAGGCCTCGCACAAAAATGCCAGTGCCACACGGTCACAGCCCAGGGAAGGCTCAATTACATAAGGAATATAGTGCTCGCCCTTTTCCTGATCGTAGTACTCCAGGCTCTTGCCGGATTCTTTCTGGTGACGGCCCAGATCGTAGTCGGTACGGTCTGCAATGCCCCACAGTTCGCCCCAGCCGTTGCCGAAGGGGAACTGGTACTCAATATCGGTGGTAGCACGGGAATAGAAGGCAAGTTCTGCCGGCTCGTGGTCACGCAGACGCAGGCTTTCCTCCTTGATGCCCAGGCTAATCAGCCAGTTCTTGCAGTAGTCTTTCCAGTAAGCAAACCACTCCAGGTCCGTGCCCGGCTGGCAGAAGAATTCGCACTCCATCTGCTCAAATTCACGGGCACGGAAGGTGAAGTTACCGCGGGTGATCTCGTTACGGAATGCCTTGCCAACCTGGCAAACACCGAAGGGCAGTTTCTTGCGGGTGGTGCGCTGGATATTTGCAAAGTTCACGAAAATACCCTGTGCGGTTTCCGGACGGAGATAGCAGGTGGAAGAGGAGTCCTCCGTAACACCGATCTTGGTCTGGAACATCAGGTTAAAGTTGCGGATGGAAGTAAAGTGATGCTTGCCGCAGTTGGGGCAGATCACATCCTCGTGACCGGCAATGAAATCGTTCATTTCTGCGGGGCTCATTGCATCCACATTGACACCCTTACCGCTTTCTGCTTCTTCAATCAACTTGTCTGCACGGTGACGGGCGCCACAGCCTTTGCAGTCCACCAGAGGATCGGAGAAAGAGCCCACGTGACCGGTGGTGATCCAGGTCTGGGGATTCATCAGGATGGCAGCATCCAGACCCACATTATAGTCCGATTCCTGCACGAATTTCTTCAGCCATGCCTTCTTCACATTGTTCTTAAACTCCACACCCAGAGGGCCGTAGTCCCAGGAGTTTGCCAGACCACCGTAAATTTCAGAACCGGCATACACATAACCCCGGTTCTTACACAGGGTCACGATCATATCCAAAGTCTTTTCACTGTTTTTCATTTTATATCCTCCCAATCAGGTTCTTTTCCTATGAAACTCTATTATACAGAGATTTCCTGCTTAAATCAACCCGAATGAAGGATTTTTTTGCAAAAGGACTGGAAATCATTCCATAATGCTGATATAATGTTGACAAGTTGATAATTATACATTCCTCACAATTGGAGGTTTCTTTATGAAGAAGATCTTAAATCCGAAAATTCTTCCCTGGTTTACAATGGGTGCCGGGGGTCTGGGACTGGTTCTGCGGAGTTGGTTTTACGCAGGCATCGACGAAAAAGGACTTTTGCCTGCCAAGCATCCTTCCCTGCCTATGGCATTTATTCTGTTTGCCCTGGTGCTGGCTGTGGCATTTCTTTGCGCCCGGCAACTTCGCCCCATTCACAAATACACCCGACTGTTCCCCGCAGGGCTTAGCCGTGCCATCGGCTGTTTTGCCGGTGGGGCAGGCGCATTGTATGCAGGTATCTATTTTCTGCGTACCGGCGGTCTGGGTATTATCACATTGATTTTGGGCATCGCCGCTGCAGGCAGCCTGGTTTATCTGGGAATTTTGCGAAAAAAAGGCAGCCGTCCTCCCTTCCTTCTGCACACACTGTTAACCGTATTTTTAATGCTGTTTACCGTATGCAACTGCCGGATCTGGGGTTCGGAATCTCAAATTCAGTCTTACATTTTCCCCTTGTTTGCCTGCGTATTCCTGATGCTTACCGCCTACCATAAGACGGTGCTGGATGTGCGCAAGGGCAGTCGGCTCTGGCTGGTATTTTTCAGTCAGGCGGCTTTGTTCTGCTGCTGCCTTTCTCTTGTGGGAAAAAACCGGTTTTTCTATCTGACAATGATTATCTACCTGGCGCTGGATCTGTGCACCGTGAATAAAGGCAAACCAGAACAGCCGGAGGAGGCATAATCTGTGTTTTTACCCAAAAACGTACTTTTTTGCATTCAGGCACTGGAACAGGCCGGCTTTTCTGCTTATGCAGTGGGCGGCTGTGTCCGGGATGCTTTGCTGGGTATCACACCCCACGACTATGATCTTTGCACCAATGCCCTGCCGGATGATACCGTCAGGGTCTTTTCCCAATATTCCCTGGTACGCAGTGGGGAAAAACACGGCACCATCGGTGTGGTCACAGATGGGGAAGTGATCGAGATCACCACCTTCCGCACAGAAGGCGGCTATCAGGACAGCCGCCACCCGGACTGGGTGCGGTTTGTATCCGGATTGGAAGAGGACCTTGCCCGGCGGGATTTTACGGTGAACGCCATCGCCTATTCTCCGAAAACCGGCTATATTGACCCCTTTGGGGGAGCGGCAGATCTGAAAAACAAAATTTTGCGGGCAGTGGGCGATCCGGCAGTACGATTTACGGAAGATGCACTGCGGATATTGCGGGGCGTGCGGTTTGCCGTCCGGTTTCATCTGACCCCGGAAGAGAAAACGGAAACGGCAATGCAAAACCTTGCCCACTTGCAGGACAAGCTTGCCAAAGAACGAATCTTTGACGAGTTATGTAAACTGCTTCCGTTGGTAACGGCCCAGGATCTTCACCGGTTTGCCCCGGTACTGACCGCGGTGATCCCGGAACTGAAGCCCTCCGTTGGCTTTTTACAGCACACCCCTCACCACGCGTACGATGTCTATACCCATACTGCCCTTGTTACAGAAGGGGTGGGAGAAGATCTTGCCCTCCGCTGGGCAGCACTGCTGCACGATACAGGAAAACCCGGCTGTTTTACAATGGACGAAGACGGACGGGGTCATTTTAAGGGTCACGCCCACTTAAGCGGGGAGATTGCAGATCGTGTCTTACGGCGGCTGAAAGCCCCCACAGCCCTGCGGGAGCAGGTGGTTCTGCTCATCCGCCAGCATATGACCCCCTTAGAGCCGGAAAAGCGGATTTTGCGCCGCAGACTGGGTCAGTACGGCGAAGAAACCGTCCAAAAAATGCTGGCATTGCAAAAAGCGGATTTTAATGGCAAGGGTGTGGTGGACAGCGACCCCGAATTTGACCGGATTGAAGCATTGCTGGAAGAAATTCTGGCAGAGGATGCTTGCTTTTCCTTAAAAAATCTTGCCGTAAATGGAGAAGATCTGATTAAAATAGGTTTTGCCCCCGGACCTGCCATTGGGGCGTGCCTTGCATCCCTTTTGGAGCAGGTGCAGGATGAAATATTACCAAATGAGAAGCAGACCCTTTTGCACGCGGCAAAACGGATGTTGTAGGTGCGTATACCCTCGTGCATCCTGCGCAATATTATGTAAACTAGAAAGAAGATTTTGGCATCTATGAAAAAGACGACATTTATCGCAGCAGGTGACTGCTTTATGACCCGGCGGCTGCCGGAGGGGGGCTATGAAGGCTTTGCTCCACTGCAGGAATGTATTCAAAAGCACGATGTGCGTTTTTTGAATTTGGAGTCAACCTTCCATAACTACGAAGGCTATCCCGCTGCCCAAAGCGGTGGCACCTGGGCGCTGTCTGATCCCCGGACGCTGGATGATATCAAAGCCTTTGGCTTCAACCTTTTCACCACTGCCAACAACCACTCTGGTGACTACGGAGAAGGCGGTATCCTGGCAACAGTCCGCAACCTGAAGGAGCGGGATATGTGCTTTTCCGGAACGGGAAAAGATCTTGGTGACGCATCCAAGCCCTGTTATCTGGAGACAAAAAACGCCCGGGTCGCCCTGATCAGCTGCTCTGCGTCTTTCTCGGAAGCCTCCCGCGCCGGCGAACAGACCCGGAATATGCAGGGCCGTCCCGGACTGAATCCCCTGCGGGTGGAAAAGCGCTATCACCTGGATCCGGAGCATTTCCAAATGGCGCAAACTGTTGCAAAGGTTAGCGGCATCAATGCTACAATGGAAAAAACCATTCGCAACGGCTATGCGGTTGCGCCCAAGGCAGGAACGCTTTCCATTGGTCCAAGCAAATTCGTGAAAGACGATCGCTGCTTTGTGGAAAGCCGCTGCAACGAACAGGATATGCAGCGCATCCTCAGCGAGATCCGGGAGGCAAAGCGCCAGGCGGATGTGGTGCTGGTGAGTATTCACAGCCACATTCTCGACGGAGCAGAAAACACAGAGGTTCCCGGCTTTTTGAAAGACTTTGCCCACTTCTGTATTGATGCAGGTGCCGATGTGATGATCGGTCACGGACCCCACGAATTGCAGGGAATTGAGCTGTATAAGGGAGGGCTGATCCTATATAGCATAGGCAACTTCCTTTTCGAAACCGAAACGGTGGAATTCCAGCCCTGGGATGCCTATGTGAACCGCGCAATGTCCCTGGACACCAAGGTTGGGGAATATATGAACGAGCGCAGCGGAAACGGCACAAAGGGCTACTGTGTCCAGTGGCCCATCTGGAATGCTGTAATGGCTGCCTGGACAATGGTAGATGGGAATCTCACACAGGTACAGCTATACCCTGTGGAGCTGGGTATGGAAAAAAGCCGGGGGCAAAAGGGCGTGCCGGTAATGAACCAAAGCACCGAAACACTGGAATATTTGGCAAAGTTATGTAAACCATTTGGCACCCAAATCGAAATCAAGGACGGCGTGGGCTATATTCAGATGCCTTGAGAAGTCCTTGCAAACAGGATCGTACCTGCCGGCTATATAAAAGTTATGTAAACTCAAAGAGGTGTTACTTATGACCCCTATTGCAAAAATTCAGCAGATCACAAAGCAAATCGAACCGGAGCTGATCGGGCTGCGGCGGGATTTTCATAAATATGCAGAGACCGGCTGGCTGGAAATGCGCACCAGCTCCATCATTGCCCGGAAGCTGACAGATCTGGGCTATGAGGTGCTGACGGGTGAGGATGTTTGCCTCGTTGAAGCCCGTATGGGCGTGCCGGAGGAAACGGTTTTGGAAGAAGCCTACGAACGGGCGTTGGCACAGGGCGCAGATCCGGAATTTCTTCCCCGCACCCGGGGCGGTATGACCGGTGTGATCGGCATTTTGCATTGTGGGGAAGGCCCTGTGATGGCACTGCGCTTTGACATTGATGCGCTGGGCGTAAATGAGTCTGACGAAGCCGAGCACAAGCCTGCGGCATTGGGCTTTGCCTCAGTAAATCCCGGGGCGATGCACGCCTGCGGACACGATACCCACGCCAGCATCGGACTGGGTGTTGCCCAGGTGCTTATGAACATCCGGGAGCATCTGCACGGCACAGTGAAGCTGATCTTCCAGCCGGCAGAGGAGGGTGTCCGGGGAGCGCTGTCCATTGTGAAAAAAGGTCACCTGGAGGGTGTGCAGTATTTTCTTGCCAGTCACGTAGGCGCGCTGTCTGCAGAAGACCCGGCGGATGTGATCGGCGGTGGCTACGGTGCGCTGGCTACCTGCAAATATGATGTTACCTACAAAGGGCAGGCTGCCCACGCAGGCGGCGCTCCCAACGAGGGCAAAAACGCCCTTTTGGCTGCTGCATCGGCAGTGATGAGCCTGCACGCCATTCCCCGTCACAAAGCTGGCGCATCCCGGATCAATGTGGGAACGCTCCACGCCGGAAGCGGCAGAAATGTGATCCCCGATGAAGCCAAAATGGAGCTGGAAGTGCGGGGCGACACCACCCAGATCAACGACTATATGTGCCAGTGGGCAGAGCGGATCATCCGTGCCTCGGCAGATATGTATGGATGTGATGTGCAGCTACGGGTGATGGGCGCTGCCATTTCTCTGAAAAGCGATGAGGAAATGAGCAAAAAGGTGGTTTCGGCAAGCAAAAAGGTTGGATTGAAACCGGCGAAAAAGCTTGCCATTCCTTCCTTCGGCAGTGAGGACTGCGCCTATATGATGGAGCGGGTGCAGCAGCAGGGCGGTCTGGCGAGCTTTATGTGGCTGACGGTTCCCACAGCGGCGCCTGCCCATACCCGCCGCTTTGATGCAAGTGAAAAAGTGCTAACCAATGGCGTGATGGCATTTTGCGCCACGGTTCTGGAAATTTTGGGGTGAATACTATGAACATAGCGATCGTCACCGGGGCAAGTTCCGGTATGGGAAAAGAATTTGTTTTGCAACTACCGCAATATGTGAAAGTGGACGAGATCTGGGCCATTGCCCGTCGGGAAGAGGCGCTCAACGATCTGAAGAAGGTATCTTCTGTGCCGGTACGCGCTTTCCCTCTGGATCTTTGTGATCCAAGCAGTTTTGACCGTCTTTCTATAATGCTGGAAGTGGAAAATCCGGATGTGAAACTTCTTGTCAATGCAGCAGGTTTCGGAAAATTTGGCGGCTACCAAAAGATTTCTATGGCAGACGACAGCCGAATGATCGACTTAAACTGCAAGGCGCTGGTGATGATGACCCGCATCGTTCTTCCCTATATGCACGCCGGCAGTCACATTTTGCAGCTGGACAGCCTTTCCGCCTTCCAGCCCGTACCCTATATCACCACCTACGGGGCAACCAAGGCATTTGTCCTCAGTTACAGCCGGGCAATGGATGCAGAACTGAAAAAACGCGGCATCCGGGTGATGGCAATGAATCCGGGCTGGGTGAAAACAGAATTTTTTGACCACGCCTTCCAGACCAACGGTGATCACGAAGTGCAGTATTTTAACCGGCTGTATGAGGCAAAGGATGTGGTGGCAACAGGACTGCGCCACCTGTATAAAACCAAAAAGCAGGTGTCCATCCACGGTTTCCCAGTCAAAGCCCAGGTGCTGATGGTAAAACTTCTGCCTCACACGCTGGTAATGAAAATCTGGCTCAACCAACAAAAAAAGCCCAAGAACAACAAGGGCCTGACCACAAAATAGGGAGGATTTATGGAACAGCAAAAAGTCTCCAACTCTAAGACACCGGGAAAGCATGACCACAGAATCGAGCATCTTTTCCGCAGGATCTTATTTGTGATCGAACGGATCATTGCGGTACTGACGCTGGTTGTGTTGCTGGTTTCTTTGGGTATAGAAGTCTACCGGATGATTACGGACAGCGGGTATTTTAACGATACCTCTACATATCTGCACCATATTTTAACCATTGTGGTGGGGCTGGAATTTGTGCGTATGCTCATTGACACCACCCCCGCAACGATTTTGGAAGTACTCACTGTGGCAATTACCCGCCACATTATTCTAAACCACGATAATTACTGGAGCAATGTGGCTTGTGTGGCTTGCATTGCCGGTCTGTTTGCCATCCGCCGTTTCCTGGTTCGCAAGACGGAACTGAAGGAAGAAATGGTGGAAACGGAATAATCAAAGGGGCTGTAAAGAAACCTGAACTTTTATTCGGCACATACATTCCTGTCAAAACCGTGAAATTCCTGTTTGACGGGTGCCTTCCCCCATGGGAAGGCATTTGTCCGATAAACTGAAACTTGATAAAACGATGGAGGCAGTCCACAGGCTGCCTCCATCGTTTGTTTTCATTCCCTTTGGAAATATATGCGTTTCTTTTCAGTCCCTTTATTTTATTGATCCGATACCGGTGCGCCGCAGATGACGCAGATGGGGCTTCCCGGAGGGACAGGCTGACCGCATCTGGTGCAGGGCTTTGGCAAAATAATCGTTTTTCTCACAATATTCTCGGCACGCTTTTTGCTGGTAACCACCACAATGGGGATCACGATTGCAGGCACGATGATTATGTGAATCAAAAACAAACACAGTAAAAGACTAAAAAAACTCATAAAATACTCCTCCTTTTACGGTACAAGATTCCTTAATTTCATTATACGAAGATTCTTTCAAAAATCAAACAGAAATTTACGCTACTTTGGTAACTGTATATCCCGCCTGCGCAAGGGTATTTGCCATACCGTCATCCCCCAAAACGTGGGCAGCGCCCACCACGATGAATACGGTTTCCCCCTTTTTCAGTGCATTTTTGGCATATTCGGTCATTTTCACATTCCGCTGGCCTTCCAGACTTTCGTTAAACTCCTCCAGCAGGGCGACTTCTTCCGGGGTGTATTCCGACATATCTTCATCCACTGCATCCATTATCCCTGCCTCATCGCCATTTGCCCAGGCGGTGCACATGGATCGGAGATATTCGTGATTTTCTGGGTCGTTATAACTGTCTACCGTAACTTCCAACATCAGCGCCTGTAATTGCATACTCAGGTTTCCTAAAACCCCATACTGCTCTGCCGCAGACTCGATCTCATATATGGTTTTTCCGGTTTTGTAGGCATCCGTAAGAAAATACATATCCACGCCCAAATTGGCATCCACACCTGCATGGATGTGATCCAGATTAGAAATCAGGGAATACCACATAACCGGCTTATAAACATCCAGCGCAGGAACATAACTGGTGTTCTCCCGCAGAATTTCCACTGCCCGGTTATAGCAGTCTTCACTCAGGTGATCGGCGATGGTGGTGCCGTCCGTCAGGATCATTGGCCGCAACAGTTCTACCGCAGCAGCAGGGTCTTCCACTTCTGCCAGAAGGTCGCACTCCACTGCCAGCGCATCGGCACTTTCATAGGCATCCAGCACATAATCCGGAAACGGGTACATTTCTTCCGTGCCCACGTGAATAGAACCCAGAAGATAGACGATATTGCCCTGTCCATCGGTGACCTGATATAAAATCGGGGAAGATGGATTCTTTTCCGGCTGGGTAGGTGTTTGCCCCTTCCCGCAGCCAAAGAAAGAAAGCATAAGAACAAACGACAGGAATAAGGATATGATCCGTTTCATTTTAAGCACTCCGCTTTATATTTTGCATTTAATGGATTACTTCCTGGTGTTTTGCAACTGGAACTGCTTGGGAGAAATGCCATACATTTTCTTAAATTTCACGCAGAAATAATTACTGTCCCCGAAGCCGCACTCAGCAGCAATTTCTGCGATACTGCCTTCCCGCTTTTGCTTGAGCAGTTGCTCTGCGTGCTGCAGCCGCAAAAGATTCAGGTACTCCCGGAACCCAAATCCCGTCTCCCGCTTGAAAAGCCGGGAAAAATGCTCCGGACTGACTGCGGAAAACTTTGCCATTTCCTCCAGTGTCACATCGGAAGAAAAATGTTTTTGCAGGTAATCTGCCGCCCGGGTCACGGTTTCGTTTCCTTCCTGAGAGGCGGTGTATGTATTGGGATTGCGGGCAAGGAGAATAAACAGTTGCTTCATACAGCAGTAGATGGAGTCCTCGCTCCACCGGTCCGGGCGGGTATATTCCTTTTCGATGGAAAGCAGTATTTGATGGATCTGACCGGAAATTTTAGGATTGCGGTACAGGTGACAGGCAGGAACGGCTGCAGTGGGAATAAACCGGCGGGAGCAGTTGATCAGCAGCCGGGCGTGGTGGGTGTCCTTATAGGATGTGTTGTGAATGACCCCATCCGGAATCAGCACCAGATCCCCGGGAATCAGCCGGTAGGATCGGCCGCCGATGAAAAATTCACAGGTGCCCTCGGTGATAAAATAGATCTCAAACAGATTGTGATAATGGGTGGGACAAAACAGTTCTGCCTCCTCATCCGGCTGGTCATTCCGGTGCAGGCAAAAATACTGGTCATTTGCAAATTTTATATATTCCATAGATGGTCCTCCTGTCCTGACAATATTATAAGAACGAATGTCAAAAAAATCAAGATTTTTCCATCGGATAATCAAAATTTTTAAGGTTTTGGATGCGTGTTCGCGTTATAATGATAGCATACCGAAATATGGCTAAGCCAAAAAGAAAGGAACAATTATTATGGAAAAGATTATTCAGTTTGGTGAAGGCGGCTTTCTGCGTGGATTTGTGGATTGGATGATCCAGATCTGCAACGAAAAGACCGATTTTGACGGCGAAGTAGTGGTCGTTCAGCCCATCGCCAAGGGTATGTGCGATGTTCTGGCAGAAACCGACTGCAACTACACCCACGTTTGCCAGGGTCTGGAAGGCGTGGAAGAGAAGTGGGTCACTTGCATCAGCCGCTGTGTCAAGCCCTATGATGACTTTGATGCATACATCGCTCTGGCTGAAAATCCCAACTTCCGTTTCATCGTATCCAACACCACCGAGGCTGGCATCTGCTTTGACGACCGTGACAGCATCGCCGACCGTCCCGCATGCAGGTGCCCGGGCAAGTTGACCGAGCTGCTCAAGCGCCGCTTTGAACTGGGACTGCCCGGTTTCGTATTCCTGCCCTGCGAACTGACTGACCGCAACGGCGACCTGCTGAAAAAGTGCGTTCTGCAGTATGCAGATCTGTGGAATCTGGGCGATGCTTTTAAGACCTGGATCGAAAGCGAAAATATCTTCTGCTGCACTCTGGTTGACCGGATCAACACCGGCTTCCCCGGCGGCCAACAGAAGATGCGCAACACCTCCGAGTACTTCCACCTGTGGGTCATCGAAGGCTATGCTGACCTGTGCAAGGAGTTCCCCCTGGATAAGTGCGGCCTGAATGTGATCGTCACCGACCAGTTGGAGCGCTACCGCACCCGTAAGGTCCGCATCCTCAACGGTGCGCACACTTCTACCATTCCCTATGCCCTCTTAAACGGTGTTCAGACCGTTGCTGAGTGTATGGAAGATCCCGAGATCAGCGAACATATGAGAAAGTGCATCTTCGAGGAGATTATCCCCACTTTGGATCTGCCTGAAAGCGAACTGGTCAGTTACGCAAACGATGTGATCACCCGTTTCAAGAACCCCTACATCAAGCACTTCTGCACTTCCATTGCCCTCAACTCCGTCAGCAAGTTCCAGGTTCGTGTGCTGCCCTCTATTTTGGAGTACATCAAGCGCTACAACAAGATGCCTGAAAACCTGCTGAAGGCTTTTGCCAAGCTTATCGACTTCTACCGCACCGATATGGTCAACGATGTTCCCGAAATCGCAGCATATATGAAGACTGCTACGGTTGCTGACATTCTGGCAAACGAGAGCATCTGGGGTCAGGACCTGACCTTCCTGTACGAAGGGGTTAATAAGTATGTTAATACACAAATCTGATAACGTTGAGGTCCAACTGGAAACCGGTCACAAGTATGCCATCCGCCCCATTAAGGCCGGGGAAAATGTAATTAAGTACGGTAACCCCATCGGTCACGCCACTGTAGACATCGCGGTGGGCGAGCAGGTACATACCCATAACCTTGCCACCAACCTTTCCGGCAAGATCGAATATGTTTACGAACCGGATGATCTGACCCGGGAAAGCATTCCCTCTCCCACCTTTATGGGCTACCTCCGGGAGGACGGTCAGGTTGGTATCCGCAATGATGTATGGATCGTCAACACCGTTGGCTGTGTCAATAAGATCGCCGAAAAACTGGCAAAACTCACCGGCGCAAAATATTTTGCCCACCCCTACGGCTGCAGCCAGTTAGGCGACGATCAGACAATGACCCAGCAGGTTTTGCGGGGCATTATCAACAATCCCAATGCCGGCGGCGTGCTGGTGCTTGGTCTGGGTTGTGAGAACAACAATATTCCCCTGTTTAAGACCGTGCTTGGCACCTGGGACGATAAGCGTGTGAAGTTTCTGATCTGCCAGGAGCACGAGGACGAGATTGCTGAGGGTGTTAAGCTGATCAGGCAGTTGCAAGCCCACGCCGCTACTTATCAGCGGGTGGAACTGCCCCTTAGCAAACTGGTCATCGGCTTAAAGTGCGGCGGCAGTGACGGTTTCTCCGGCATCACCGCCAATCCTCTGGCTGGCCGTCTGTGCGACCGGTTCACCGCAATGGGCGGTCGGTGCGTGCTGACGGAAGTTCCGGAAATGTTTGGTGCAGAACATCTTTTGATGAAGCGGTGCGTTAATAAAGAAGTCTTTGACAAAACCGTTGCCCTCATTAACGATTTTAAGGATTACTACACCCGTCACAATCAGGTGGTGTACGAAAATCCCTCCCCCGGCAACAAGGCCGGCGGTATCACCACCCTGGAAGAAAAGTCCTTAGGCTGCATCCAGAAGGGTGGTCTTGCCCCCGTTACTGATGTGCTGACCTATGGGGACCGGGTCACAAAGCCCGGCCTGTCCCTGCTCAACGGCCCTGGTAATGATATCGTAGCCGTTACCAACCTGATGGCTGCCGGCGCACACATCATCCTGTTTACCACCGGAAGAGGTACCCCTCTGGGCACCGGTATCCCCACCGTTAAGATCGCCACCAACCATTCTTTGGCTGAGCGCAAGTCCGGCTGGATCGATTTTGACGCCTCCGGTCTGCTGGAAGGCAAGGATCTGACCGACGATTTACTAAACTATATCATCCGGGTGGCAAACGGCGAGCAGACCAAAAACGAGATTAACGGCTGCGAAGAAATTGCCATCTTCAAAGACGGCGTAACACTGTAAGGAGGCTTTTCCAATGAATTTTCTGGAAGCGCGTATTTTGCAGGATGGCATTGTCAAAGACGGCAATGTATTGAAGGTAGACAGTTTCCTCAATCACCAGATGGATATTGCCCTGATGGATCAGATGGGCGAGGAATTTCACCGGCGGTTTGCAGATAAGCAGGTCACTAAAGTCTTAACCATTGAGGCTTCCGGCATTGCCATTGCCTGTTCGGTTGCCCGGTGCTTTCAGGTGCCTGTGGTCTTCGCCAAAAAGTCCAAGAGCATCAACATTGACGGTGATATGTATGTGGCAGAGGTAGAGTCCTTTACCCACAAAAATAAAAATCAGGTCATCGTGTCCAAGAAGTTTTTAAGCAGTGAGGACAAGGTACTGATCATCGATGATTTTCTGGCAAACGGCTGCGCCCTGCAGGGTCTGATCTCTATTGTGGAGTCTGCCGGTGCGAGCGTTTCCGGTCTGGGCATCGCCATTGAAAAGGGCTTCCAGATCGGCGGTCAGGTGATCCGCAATTTAGGCTACCATTTGGAGTCCCTTGCCATTGTGGAATCCATGAACGCCGCAGACGGAACCGTTTCTTTCCGCCCACAAGACTAATGGAAAAACGGGCGTGTTGCAGTGCAGCACGCCCGTTAAAAATAATCAAATTCCTGTTTATGGAATAGATTCGTAGGGGACGCCAGCCTCGGCGTCCCACCAGGAAATCCGACCTGGATGGGCGGATTTCCTGCAGTTTGCCAATATTTCTGTATTTTTGGGGCATCGAACCCCTAAAATACAGATGGGACGCCGAGGGCGGCGTCCCCTACGAACAAACTGTCAAACAGGAATTTGACAGCAAAAAACCTTGTGCTATACAAAAGTGGAAATATCGTTTATAATAATTTGCGGTGATAAATATGAAAATCGGCTTTTACACCCTCGGGTGCAAAGTAAATCAATATGAAACACAGGCAATGGAACGGCTTTTGGCGGCAAAAGGTCACCAGGTAGGTTCTTTCCAGGAAACCTGTGACGGCTATATTATTAACACCTGCTCGGTCACTGCAGTGGCAGATAAGAAAAACCGGGCAGTGATCCGCCGCACACGCCGGGATAATCCTGGTGCGGTGATCGGCGTGTGCGGGTGCTATCCCCAGCACGCCTGGAAGGATCTGGAAGGTTTGCGCGTGGATGTGATCGGCGGCAGCGCTAACCGGGAAGAATTTTTGGAGCAAATGATCAGGGCGATCCAGTCCGGAACAGGGTCAAAGGTTCTGGACGAAGCCCTTCGCCGCAGAACCTTTGAGATCCTGCCTGCGGGCGGTTTGTCCGGACGCACACGGGCAATGCTGAAGGTGCAGGATGGATGCGTGAATTTTTGCACGTATTGCATCATTCCCTATACCCGGGGACCTGTCCGTTCTGCCCCGCTGGAACTGGTGCTGGCGCAGGCAAAGGAGCTGCAGGAACAGGGCTATCGGGAACTGGTGATCACAGGCATTGAGATCGCCTCCTGGGGTGCAGACTTGCCGGGCAAACCGAAATTGAGTCTGCTGATCCGGGGAGTGTGTGAAAATTTCCCGGATATGCGGGTGCGGCTGGGGTCTTTGGAGCCTCGGATCATATCGGAGGAATTTTGCCGGGAACTGTCGGCACTGCCCAACCTGTGTCCCCAGTTCCATCTGTCTATGCAATCCGGCTCGGATACGGTGCTTGCCCGAATGGGACGCAAGTATAACACCGCCAGGTATTTGGAAAGTGTGCAGCTGCTGAAAAAAGCCTTCCCCGGCTGTGCCATCACCACGGATATGATCGTGGCATTCCCTGGGGAGACAGAGGAAGAATTTCAGGAAAGCTTGGCATTTATCCGCCGGTGCGCCTTTGCGGATATGCATATTTTTCCCTATTCCCGCCGTCCGGGAACCCCTGCGGACAAAATGTCCGGTCAGCATTCTAATGGGGTCAAGGAGGAAAGAAGCCGCCGGGCGATCCAGGTGGCTGAGGAACTGTCCGAAACTTACCGGAAAAATCTGGTGGGAACATACCAGCAGGTTTTGTTTGAGGAGGCAGACGGCGCTTATGATACCGGTCACGCCCCCAATTATATGAAAGTGTATGTACCCGGGGAAGACTTGCACAACCAGGTCCGACCGGTGCGGATCACCGGTATCTTCCGTGACGGCCTTCTGGGCCAGATCGAACGGTAGGGAACGGCCTGCGTGCCGTTCCAAGGAATGACACATAGGTCATTCCCTACAACACATAATAAAAAATAATGACAACTGAGAAAAAGTGTGATATACTATACAGAACGAGAATGTAAAAAGGAGGGGTTTCCTTTGAAATATTGGCGTGGATATTTGGTGGCAGCCATTGTTGCAGCCTTCACCTGGGCGCTTGCCGCTTTTGCAAAAGGCCACAGTGAACTGGTGGATATGGTGTATCCCTATGTGAGCCGAATGATCCAGACCTATCTGGCAAACTGGAGTTCCGGTGTTGGTTTCTGCGTGTGGCAGGTTCTCCTGCTGGTGCTGATCGTACTGGGACTTGCAAGTGTTGTTCTGATGATCATATTTAGGTGGAATCCGATCCAGTGGGGCGGTTGGGTATTGTCGGTGGTCTGTGTGATCGGTCTGATCAATACGGCAATCTACGGCCTGAATCAATACAGCGGCTCTCTGGCAGAAGATGTCCGTCTGGAAAATGCAGAGTATAAATATTCAGTCAGCGAACTGGAAACGGCAGGCATTTTCTATCGGGATAAGGCAAACGAACTGGCAAATCAGGTCCAGCGGGATGAAAACGGCGATGTGATCTATCCGGAATTTGCCCAACTTGCGGTTATGGCAGAAGAGGGCTTTAATGTATTGACCTACGATCGATTCCACGCAGTTTTTGCCGGATCTACCGTTCCGGTTAAGGAACTGGGCTGGAGCAAGCGTTATACTTCCAGAGGCGTTACCGGAAAGACTGTGGCGCTGACCGGTGAAGCAGCAGTGAACCCCCAGACCCCGGCAGTGATTATGCCTTATGCAATGTGTCTGGAAATGTCCCGGAGAATGTGTATCGCAACGGATTCAGATGCGAATTTTGCAGCATTTTTAGCCTGTGATGCCAATACTGCAGTAGAGTTTCAGTATGCGGCTTATTTGATGGCATACCGCCAGTGCTATGCAGCAATGGCATCGGTGGCAGAGTCCTCTCAGGAATTTTCTGTGTACAATCTGGAAAATGGCGTTGGGGCAAATATGCAGCACGATCTGGATGTATGTGCAGAATTCTTCGGCAAGAAGGATATGACAGATGAAACGGCCAGCGATCTTCTGGTGGTGTGGCATATTGAAGAGTATGTACTGCCCTTGCAGCAGGAGGAAGAAGTTGCGCCCTTTGATCCTTTCGACGAAAGTGCAGTGAATTTGGCAGGCGCATAACTATGGAAAAAATGCTATCTACCCTTTCGGCAGGATTGCCCCCTTTGGGGCTGGAACTGTCCGATCAAACCCAGAAAACCCTGTGCCGGTTCGGACAGGCTGTGGTGAAACAAAATGAGGTAATGAACCTGACAGCCATCACCCAGCCGGAGCAGGTGGCAAAATTGCACCTGCTCGATAGCCTCTCCTTGCTGACACTGGAGGACTTAAAAAATAAAAAAATGATCGATGTGGGTTGCGGTGCAGGCTTTCCCGGTGTGCCGGTGAAGATCGCCTGCCCGGAAGTAAAACTGACATTGTTGGACTCTCTGGGAAAACGGATGAACTGGCTGTCGGAAGTTCTGCCCACTTTGGGCGTAGAGGCGGAATGTGTCACCGGCCGGGCGGAAGAAGTGGTTACCCAACGCAGAGAGCAGTACGATGTGGCCACCAGCCGTGCCGTTGCCAGACTGAAGATCCTGCTGGAGCTGACCGCACCTTATGTAAAAGTGGGCGGCAAAGTCCTGGCAATGAAGGGAACGGCGGCACAGGAAGAACTGGAAGAAGCGAAAAACGCGATCAAGCGTTTGGGACTGAAGCTGGAAAAGGTTCAGGAGTTTTCGGTGGACGGAACGGCACATACGGTAATCGTGCTGAAAAAGATTGCCCCTACACCCCCACAGTATCCCAGAAGATATGCAAAGATCAAACAGACTCCATTATAAAAACAGGTGTGTTGCAAAAATGCAACACACCTGTTTTGTCGATATAAATCCTTTGCAGGATTTTTGATATAAAATTGGGAAAACTTAATCGGGAATATACTCTGCAATATCCTCCAGTTTGCAATCCAAAGCGGCGCAAAGTTTGCTTAACGTTTTTGTTTCTATATTTTCGTTGGCTTTTAGCCGCCGTACGGTTTTACTGTCAATACCGCATTGCTCCCGGAGTTTATAGGTGGTGACACCTTTTTCTTCCATCGTTTTCCAAAGCCGATCAAATCGAATCATAAGATACCCCCAGTGTCCTGTCTTGACAGAATTTATTATGGGGGTTATAATCTTTTTTATTAAGGGGATATAACCCTCATACTTGATAATGTAGGGAATGCATATTAAAATTATTTCCGAAGGAAATACCGCAATTTACAACTTTCCATTTCCAATTCTCTTGACAGACCCGCTTTATAAGTTGTATAATCATCGCAATTCCATAAGACAGTTCGTAACCATCCTGTCCCTAAACAAAACTACGGAAGAAAGGATGGGCGCAGTGCGCCCATTTTATTTTGCTATGAACAAGAGAATAAAGATACTTGCCCAGGGGGCATTGATCGCCGCAATGTATGTGGCGCTGACATATTTGCAAAATGCGCTGATCCCCGGGTCTGCCAGTATGGCCATCCAGTTCCGGGCGTCGGAGGCACTGTGCGTGCTGGCATTTTTTACACCTGCGGCGATCCCCGGCTTGACGGTGGGATGTTTGTTGTTTAACATCAGCAATACCGGTGCAATGTTGCTGGACGTTGCAGTTGGCAGTCTTGCCACTTTGCTGGCATCGGTGGGTATGTACCTGACCCGTAAGATCACCGTTAAGGGCTATCCCTTGCTGGGGATGCTCCTGCCGGCGATCTGCAATGGCTTGCTGATAGGCTGGGAACTAAATTATTATTTCGGCGGCGGTTTCTGGCTCAATGGACTGTATGTGGCGATCGGGGAACTGGCAGTGCTACTAAGTTTGGGTAGTCTGCTTTACGGTATAATGAAACGCCGGCGGATACTTGATTTGCAGTAAGTTTCCGGATATAATGAAAGAAAATGCAGAAAATGAGGGATCCCTATGGATAAAAGAGATTACCCGGCAAACTATATGGAGATTTCTGTCCAGGCACTGCAGGACAATGCCAATACCGTCGCAAAGGCGGTGGACATTCCGGTGATCGGCGTGGTCAAGTTTGATGGCTACGGTGTTTCTCTGGAAACTGCCGCAAAAGCCTGGCAGAATGCAGGTGCAAAAATGTTTGCAGTGTCCGAAAGTTGGGAAGCGCTGGCACTGCGGCAGGCGGGATATGCAGAGGACATTTTGCTTTTGGCACCGGTCAGCGATGCCAAAACAGTGGGCGCACTTTTGGCGCAGAATATTATTTTGACGGTTTCCGATCTGCAAAATGCCCGGTTCTATCTGGAAAACAAAGGTGAAAGTGCCTTGCGTGTCCATATTAAGGTGGATACAGGTATGGGCCGCTTCGGCATCCGCTGGACAGATACCCAACAGTTGACACAGATCTACAGTCTGGAAGGGCTGCTGTGTGAGGGCATCTTCTCCCATTTTGGAAAGTCATTTGAAAAGGAATACAAACTGACGAAGATGCAACTGGACCGCTTTTTGCAGGCAGTGCAGGCGCTGGAGCAGGCAGGTTTCCAGCCGGGCATACGCCATATTGCCAACAGCTGTGCCGCACTGCGTTTCCCGGAAACCCGTTTGGATGCCGTCCGGATGGGCTCCGCACTGGTGGGTGCCCTGATCGCTCCCGTTCCCGTGAAACTCAAGCCGGTCCACACCTGTAAGGCACAGGTAGTCGCCTGCAAGACTTTGCAAAAAGGCGATACAATGGGCTACGCTTCCGTTTGCAAGGCTAAGAAGAATATGACAGCCGCGGTGGTGGCCATTGGACAGAGCCACGGATTCGGGATGACCGGAAAACCGGATCCCTATCCGTTGCGGGATCTGCTGGCCTATTTGCGGGATCTGCTCAAAGGCTATAAAAATCAGCCAGCAGCCAAAGCGGGAACGAAAAGACTTCCCCTGGTGGGCAGAGTGGGCAGCCAGTATACCCTGTTTGATGCCACAGACACCGATGTAAAACCCGGTGACTATGTGACTGTCCCTGTCCCCTTGCTCCAATACAACGGCAAAAGAGAATATATATAAATGTATGCGCGGTGCATTTGCACCGCGCTATATTTCTGTTTATCGAATAGATTCGTAGGGGACGCCGCCCTCGGCGTCCCA
>JAZNDD010000104.1:0-6523 GCA_045587865.1 Faecousia sp. | reverse complement strand
TTGACGGTCTGTTGTACCGCCTCGCCACTTGCCTCCCCTCATAGGGGAGGTGCCCAGTGCGCACACTGGGCGGAGGGGTTGTCCTATCTTAAGAAGTACACTCCCCCAGTCACCTGCGGTGACAGCCCCCTCAGGGAGGGGACCAAGGGATTGTGCGTATACCATACTGTGCGTCAAACAGAAATTTGACCGTAAAAGAGCGTGTTGCTGAACAAACGGCAACACGCTCTTTTCTATTAGCTTAAGTGGCTTTCATTGATAAGGATATGCACATCGTCCAGTTGTTTCTGAGAAACTGTGGTGGGTGCATCCATCATCAGGTCCTGTGCATTCTTGTTCATGGGGAAGGTGATGACCTCCCGGATGCTCTCCTCGCCGGTCAGCAGCATCACAATGCGGTCAACGCCGGGGGCTGCGCCTGCGTGGGGCGGTGCGCCGTAGGTGAAGGCATTGTACATTGCAGGGAACTTTGCCTTCACATCCGCTTCGCCCAGGCCTACCATCTGGAAAGCCTTGACCATAATCTCGGGGTTATGATTACGGACAGCACCGGAGGCGCTTTCGTAGCCGTTAATAACCAGGTCATACTGGTCTGCATTGATCGCCAGCAATTTTTCCACATCCCCTTCCGCATCCAGCAGGGTCTGCATACCGCCCTGGGGCATAGAGAAGGGATTGTGGCAGAATCCCAGCTCGCCGGACTCTTCGCCCATTTCGTACATGGGGAAATCCACGATCCAGCACATTGCGTACTGCTCCTCGTCGAAATGACCGGGGATGCGGCGGCCCATCATTGTACGGATCACACCGGCGGTCTTCTGAGCAGCGGTCTTCTTGCCTGCTGCCATACATACAAAGCTGCCGGGCTTCAGGTTCAAGGCTTCTGTCAAGGCGGCTTTCTGCTCACCTAAGAACTTGGAAATACCGCCGGTCAGTTCGCCATTTTCGTCCACCTTGAACCAGCAGCATTTATTGCCGGTCTGGACTTCCACATCCGCAAGGAGCTTGTCGATCCACTTACGGCCTTCCGAGAAGTTATCCACTGCCACAGCCTTGACCACTGCATTCTGGAAGGGCGCAAATTCCGTACCGGCAACGGCAGCGGTAATGTCCTGGATTTCCAGATCAATACGCAGATCCGGCTTGTCGGAGCCGTAGCGCTCCATTGCCTCGTTAAAGGGAATGTGGCGGAAGGGTGCCTGGGAGATCCGCTTATACTTACCGAATTTCTCAAACACAGGTACCAGCACAGTCTCCAAGATGTGCAGTACATCTGCCTGAGAGGCAAAAGCCATTTCCATATCCATCTGGTAGAACTCGCCGGGCGTGCGGTCTGCACGGGCATCCTCGTCACGGAAGCAGGGTGCGATCTGGAAGTAACGGTCAAAACCGGAAGTCATCAGAAGTTGCTTAAACTGCTGAGGTGCCTGGGGTAATGCATAGAACTTGCCGGGGTGATTTCTGGCAGGTACCAGATAGTCCCGGGCGCCTTCCGGAGAAGATGCGGTCAGGATGGGTGTGGTCATCTCCAGGAAGCCCTGCTCCGTCATCAGACGGCGTAGTTCGGCAACCACCTGACAGCGCAGAATAATATTCTGCTTCACTGCAGGATTACGCAAGTCCAGATACCGATACTTCAGGCGCACATTTTCGTCTGCATCCCTACTTTTATTGATCTCAAAGGGCAGTTGATTGTGGATACACTTGCCCAGAATTTCGATCTTCTCAGGCACTACTTCAATATCACCGGTAGCCTGCTTGGGGTTCTTGCTCTCCCGCTCCCGGACAATGCCGGTCACAGAAATGGTAGACTCCTTATTCACAGACTTGATAATATTCATCATTTCTTCCGTCTCTACCACGATCTGGGTCGTACCGTAGTAATCCCGCAGGACTAAGAAAGCAAAGTTAGAGCCCACCTCACGGATGTTCTCCAGCCAGCCCACTAAGGTGACGGATTTTCCTGCATCGGCAAGGCGCAGTTCGCCGCAGGTATTGGTTCTGGATTGGAACATATTGTTATCCCCTTATTTTTCTAAAATTGATTTATATATTTTCTCATAAAACAGGGAAAATGTCAATGGTCGTAAAATGTAGGATAATGTCGAAAACGCCAACCTTGAAAAATGTACTCAGGCGTGCTATTCTAATGCCTGGGAGGTGGTATGAATGCATCGGCTTTTAATCGCGGAAAGCGACGATGTTTTTCGGATGGCTGCTCAGCAGATACTGTCTGCTGATTTTGAAATTTGTAGCTGTCAGGACGGAGAAACTGCTCTGGAACTGCTTTCCTCCTTTCAGCCTCAGGCTCTGATCATAAACCTGACCCTCCCTTTTAAGGACGGCTTAACCGTTTTGCAGGAAACCCCGGTGATACCGCCAGTTATCATTGCAACCACCGCCACGATCCAGCCATATATCGAACACGCCTGTCTGGAACTGAATGTGGGTTACCTGATGGTCAGTCCCTGCCTGAACGCCTTACGGGTACGGTTGATGCATATGGTCAATCAGTGGCAGAACGCCCAGGCACCGGAAAATCTTCTGTCACAGGTAAAGATGCATCTGCATATTTTAAGTTTCCCCACCCACCGAACCGGTTATCGCCAGTTGTGTGCGGCGATCCCCTTATATTATCAGGATCGGGATGTGTGCCTGGATACGGTTTTGTATGCCCAAATTGCAGAGTTGTTCAATAAATCCGGAAACAAAGCAGTAGAACGGGCGATGCGATCGGTGATTGAACAGGCCTGGGATCAGCGGGATCCCATCGTCTGGAGCAAATATTTCCCCAACCAGAAATCCTGCCCCTCCAATAAAGTCTTCTTCGACGCCATCGCCGATCACTTAAATGAATAAAAGCAAAGGGCGCGGTGCAAGATTTTGCACCGCGCCCAACAGGATCATTATATTATAATTATTTTCATCTGTCAACAGTTTTTCGTCCTCGTGTGAAAGATTTATGACTTTGCACGAAAGAAAGTTCGTTATTTTGTATAATTTTCCGTCTTGCAAAAGGAGGAATGTTGTGATATCTTATAGTCAGAAAGGGTGATACCAATGTACAAGTAAATGCCTTTCAAGTTCATAAAAGATTGACATTGTTCTGATCCAACCTCGAATGTAATTGTATCTGGAATGTAAGGGATCGAAGTCATTAGAAAATCAAAGTAACCTCTTTTGCAAATGTCTTAAACTGGGTAACAAAGTAATTAAGAACAGGACAGAACAAATCGTACAATCTGAAATGAACAAACCAAGACAATGTTTTCCTCTTAAAAGAATACTTCCGGCACAGAAGCGCATCCCGCTGATGGGATATATGCAGATGATTGTTGTGGATGGGAATGGATCTGGCAAATGGGAAACGGCGTCGAACCTGTAGAAAGCGAGGTTAACCAATGATGTTAGATACTAAGAGTGAACAGAAATGACCCTTGATTGTAGCAATCGGAAGATGCACAATCAAGGGTCATTTCTTTTTTATGGTTGTCTGTGGCGGCTCCAGGTACTGCGGCTGAGAAGCACCAGTATGGGGAAGATCTCCAGTCTGCCCGCCAGCATATCAATAATCAATACGATCTTGGAAAGAATACTGTACGCCCCGAAATTGCAGGTAGGACCGACTGCCTCCAGTCCGGGGCCTATATTATTAAAACAGGACAGCACTGCTGACAGATTTGTCCCGGTGGAAAAGCCATCCAGGGAAACCAGCAGGAAACTTAAGATCAGAATAATCACATAGGCCGCCAGGTAGGCATTGGTGTTGGCAAGGACCTTTTCATCCATCGGCCGGCCGTTATTGCGGATGATCTGAACTTTTTGGGGATTTAAGATCTGTCGGATGTTCCGCCGCAAAATCTTAAACAGCAGCAGCACTCTTGCCACTTTGATGCCGCCGCCTGTGGAGCCGGCGCAGGCGCCGATCACCATCAGCATCAGCAGGATCGTCTTGGCAAAACTGGGCCACAGGTCAAAGTCCGTGGTGACATAGCCGGTGGTGGTTATGATAGACGCCACCTGAAAACCTGCATGGCGCAAGGTCTCCCCCGCACTTAGATAAAGATCCCGCACATTCCAGAAAATCAGGCCAATTGCGCCGATCACGATGCCCACATAAAGCCGCAGTTCCTCATCCTTAAATACGCCTTTGATCTGCCGCAGAAGAATCAGGTAATAACAACTGAAGTTCACGCCAAACAGCAGCATAAACACCGTGGTCACATTCTGGATATAGGGGCTATAACTTGCAAGTGAATCATTTTTAACACCAAAGCCGCCGGTGCCTGCTGTACCGAAGGCAGTACACACCGCTTCCAGCAGGGGCATTTTTCCGCACAGAAGGAAAATGATGTTCACAAGGGTCATAACCACATAAATGATATACAGGATCATTGCGGTTTGCCGCATTTTCGGCACTAATTTGCCCACATCCGGGCCGGGGCTCTCTGCCCGCAGAAGGTGCATTGTAAAGCCCCTTCCCTTCCCGCTGCCCGGAGATACCGCCAGCAGAAAAACCAGCACACCCATACCGCCCAGCCAGTGGCTGAAACTGCGCCAATACAACAGTCCCTTAGGCAGACTTTCCACATCCGACAAAATAGATGCGCCGGTGGTGGTAAAACCGGATACGATCTCAAACAGCGCATCCACAAAGCCCGGGATATGCCCGGAAAAACAAAACGGCAGGCATCCCAGTAAACTCAGGGTGATCCAGCTGAAACTGACGCACACAAAGCCCTCTCTGGCACCGAACAACCGTCCGGCTTTCCGGCAAAACAGGAACATCCCTCCTGCCACAATCACCATAATCGCCAATGTGTATAAAAATCCCCTTACTGCATCCCATTCGCCACTACCCAGGCTGATTGCCAATGCAGGCAGGAGGAACACCCCCTCCAGGGAGATAATCTGGGCAAGAAACCGCCCTATCATCTTAACATTCATACCAATCGTTCTTTCAGGCAAAAATATCGTTCATTCTCTGCAGGACACCCCGTCCACTGGTAACCACCACCACGGTATCGCCCTGGGTGAACACAGAGTCACCGTTGGGGATCTGGGTCTGGGCGCCGTGGGTAATGCTGACCACCAGCACATTGTTTTTCAGTTTTATTTCTTTGAGGGGGATATTGCAGTTCTTCGTGGTTTCATCCACCAAAAATTCCACCGCTTCCACCTGTCCGTCTGCGATTGCATGGACAGATACGGCTGCACCGGTTTGATTTTCCATCGCCCGCACATAACGCACGATCTGGTTACAGCAAAGTTCCTTGGGACAGATCATACTGCCCAGTTCCATAGAGTGGCCAATGCTGCTGTTTTCGCCCCGGCTGAGTTTTGTAATAATCTGGGGTACGCCCCGGCTTCCTCCGTACAGAGAGATCACCATATTGGTTTCGTCCATACCGGTCAGGGTCACCAGGGCATCGCAGTCCCCGATTCCCTGTTCTTCCAAAGTGATCTGACTGCTGCAATCGGCGTGGATCACAGAAGTTTTGGAAAGCAATTGCGCCAATTCCTCACATCGTGCTCTGTTTGACTCCAGCAGTTGCACAGAAATACCGTCTTTTTCCAAAAAACTTGCCAGATAGAAACTCACCCGGCCACCGCCGCAAAGCATCACATTCCGGACTTTTCGGGTGATAATTCCCAGGTTTTTCAGAAGGATCGTCAGATTTTCCTTCGGCGCCGTTACAAAGATCCGGTCGCCTTCCCGCAGTATAAAGTTACCGCTGGGGGCTACTGCAGCACCAGCCCGCAAAACCGCACACACCAGTACCCGGCATTTGACAATACTGCTCATATCACTTAAGGACACATCGCAAAGTTTACTGTCTCTGCCAATTCGAAGTTCCACGATCTCGGTGCGTCCCTTGGCAAAAGAATCCCGGCGCAAAAATCCCGGAAGACGCAATAGCCGTTCAATCTCCACTGCCGCCTGACGCTCCGGATTGACGGTCATAGACAGGGGGAAAACGTCCCGCATTGTCATAATCTGTTCGGCATATTCCGGATTTCGGATACGGGCAATGGTATGCAAATTCTTGTTCAGACCGTGACCGGTCATACAGCACAAAAGGTTCACTTCATCTGCATTGGTTGCCGCAATCAGCAATTCTGCGCCGGCGATCCCTGCCCGCTGAAGTACTTCTTTGGATGCGCAGTTTCCCAAAACTGCCATCGCGTCGTACTGTTCCACAGCCATTTCCAAAACCCGGTTGTCCCGGTCGATCAGTGTCAGGTTATGCCCTTCTGCCGCCAATTGCCGCGCCAGGGTCAAGCCTACCTTACCACCGCCTGCAATAATAATATCCATAGTACCTCCAGTAAAAAAGGTAGTTTTCTTTATTATAGCAAACCCGCCATAAAAGTCAAATTTCTGTTTGACGAACAGTTTCCTGAAACGCACAATACCTTGGCCCCCTCCCTGAGGGGGCTGTCACCGCAGGTGACTGGGGGAGTGTACTTCTTAAGATAGGACAACCCCTCCGCCCAGTGTGCGCACTGGGCACCTCCCCTA
>JAZNDD010000103.1:0-9767 GCA_045587865.1 Faecousia sp. | reverse complement strand
GAGCCGGGCGGGCGATCAATGATCGCCCCTACGAGTGGCTATCGTACCTGTGTGTCATTGCGAGGGCGCGTGCGCCCGTGGCAATCCCCATCATTTTGCATTATAAAAGCGGGCGGCAGATTGCCGCCCCTACATTGCATTTTGCATTCTAATATTGCTCGTTTCCTTCCCTAAATAGCAAAGCCCCGGCGGATTACCCCGCCATGGCTTTGCCTGCTTCATTTGTTCAGAAATTGCAATGTTATCGAAAGGAGTGGCAATGGCTATTTTCTGTTCTGTTTTGTAAACTAAAGGCAGAATAAAATATGAGGAGGAGAATGTATTATGGTTAGATTTGGTATTATCGGTGCCGGTAGTATCGCAAAAAGTCACGCAGTCGCGATTTGTTCAACAATTGGTGCAAATTTAATCGCAGTTTGCGATAAGGAAAGGGAACGGGCGCAGACATTGGCAGAGGCCTATGGCGCAGATAAAATATACATAGATTATCCGGATCTGTTACAAGATCCAGATGTGGATGCGGTCTGCGTTTGCTTGCCCAGCGGTATGCACGGTCAAATAGTAATGGATGCAGCGCGGGCAGGCAAGCACATTTTGCTTGAAAAGCCTATCGAAGTAACCAAAGAAAAGATCGATCAAATGATCGAAGTGGTAGATCAGTGTAATGTAAAGGTGGGCTGTGTATTCCAGCGGCGCGTCCGTGGGATTTCCCGATGTGTGAAGCAGGCACTAAACAGCGGCGTGTTCGGCAGAGTACTGATGGCAAATGCTTATATGAAATACTACCGCACGCCGGAGTATTATAAAAATACCGGCTGGCGTGCTACCTGGGAGATGGATGGCGGCGGTGCGCTGATGAATCAGGGCGTTCACGGCATTGACCTGATCTGCTGGCTGATGGGCGGGGTCAGACAAGTCCGTGCAATGACCCGCACGCAGCTTCACAACATTCCCGTAGAGGATGCGGCGGTGGCGGTAGTTGAATACAATAACGGTGCCATCGGCACGATCGAAGGCGCAACCTGTGTAAATCCCGCCGGAAAGACCCGTTTTGAGATCCACTGTGAAAACGGCAGTATCATCTTTGGAGATGAGGGCCTGCTGCAATGGACTTTGAATGGAGAAAATATGGATGCAGCAGTTATTGAAATGGCAGATCCTGAAACAAAGACTTCCAATGACCATAGTGTTTTGGTGGCAGATCTGGTTAAAAGCATTGAAACAGGAAAGGACCCGCTGATCACATTGCGCGATGCCAGAAAATCCGTAGATACGATCCTGGCAATCTATCGATCCTCCCGGGAAGGACAGCCAATTATATTATAAGCTTGTTCAGAATTTGCAATGTGCGTAAGAGAAAATGCAATGTTCTTTTGCACTGAAATTTTGTAAAATAAAAATATAATCAAAACATAAAGGAGACTGTATTATGGTTAAATTCGGTATTATTGGTGCCGGCGTCATTTCCAAGAGCCACGCAATGGGCATTTCCGGTGTTCCCGGTGCGCAAATCGGTGCAATTTGCGACATCGTAGAGGAAAAGGCAAAGACATTGGCAGAGGCTTATGGTGTGGAGAAGATCTATACCAACCATCACGATCTGCTGGCAGATCCGGAAATTGATGCGGTTTGTGTGTGCGTTCCCAGCGGTTTGCACGGTCAAATGGTAATGGATGCTGCCCGTGCAGGTAAGCACGTTTTGTGCGAAAAGCCTGTGGAGGTCACCAAGGAAAAGATCGACCAGATGGTAAAGGTCGTGGAAGAATGTGATGTAAAGGTTGCCTGTGTGTTCCAGCGCCGGATCCGCAAGGTTTCCCAGTATGTAAAGGCTGCACTTGACAGCGGCGTGTTTGGAAAAGTGCTGATGGCAAGTGCATTTATGAAGTACTACCGTACGCCTGAATATTTCCTGCGTGCGGACTGGCGTGCTACCTGGGATATGGACGGCGGCGGCGCACTGATGAATCAGGGTGTTCACGGCATTGACCTGATCTGCTGGTTGATGGGCGGTGCAAAGCAGGTAAGCGCCCTTACCCGCACCCAGTACCATAATATTCCTGTTGAGGATGCTGCTGTTGCGGTCGTAGAATATAACAACGGTGCCATCGGTACCATCGAAGGCGCTACCTGTGTCAATCCTGCGGATAAGACCCGCTTTGAGATCCATTGCGAAAACGGAACCATTATCTTTGGCGACGCAGGCATTTTGAAGTGGCATCTGAACGGTGAGGACGTGGATGTGAGCCAGATCGACACGGAAAAGGCTGTTGCAGCCAATGACGATCCCACAGCTGTTCTGACAAACGATCACGGCGTTCTGATCGCTGACCTGGTCCGTTGCATCGAGACCGATACCAAGCCCGCTATCGGTTTGAATGATGCAAGAAAATCTGTGGAGCTGATTCTTGCTATCTATCAGTCCTCCCGAGAGGGCAGGCCTGTCTATCTGGAAGGTTGATCGTTGCAAACTGTGAAGCGCAGTTATATAATATGGCCGGGGTGATCGTATGGAATATTTTAGCACAGCGGACAGAAATACACTGCTGATCAACTATGTGAACAGACCGGAACCAACACGGGATCAGTTTTCTACCCACGTACACAGTTCCTATGAACTGCTGTATATCCTCGGCGCAGATGCAACTTATATTATCGAGGGAAGAAAGTACAAGTTAAAAAAAGACGATCTGATCATTGTACGGCCCGGAAACTACCACCTGATCCAGTTTGATTCCAGAGAGCCCTACGAGCGGTATAATGTTTTGTTCGATCCTGTATTGTTGGGCATCGACAATATGCACCTTTTGCCGGAAAGTTTGGATGTGCTGGATTGCAGGGAAATTCCCATTATCGGGGAGCTGTTCCGTAAAACAGATTATTACCGCCCACTGCTTACAGATGAGGAATTCGCAGATGTGCTGACCCTTTTGCTGAAGGAACTGATCTACAATCTGGGAATCCATTGCAATCAAACCGGAAAGGAACGGCAAAAGCCTGCCCATCCGCTGATCCGCAAAGCCCTGAAGATTATAAACGATAACCTGACAAGGATCGATAACATTGGGGAAGTGGCACAGGAATTGTTTGTTTCTGAGAGCTATCTGTACCGGCTGTTCCGGAAGGAACTGCTGATCACCCCCGGTAAATACATTATGGAGAAGCGATTGCTTTTGGCGCAAAGGCTGCTTAAAAGCGGTAAAAGCGCCACACAGGTTTATGCTGAATGCGGTTTTTCCGATTACTCGGTTTTTTATCGCAGCTATCAGAAATATTTTGGCTATAAGCCATCTCAGGAAAACAGTAGAACGGGAGAATGAATATGCTTAAGATTGGTATTATTGGTACTGAAAATTCACACGCAATGGCATTTGCCAAGTACTATAATCTTCCGGATGACCAAACCGGAAAAATGCATTTTGATGATATTCGGGTCACTGCCGTTATGGGCGATCCGGACAGTACTGCTGCAATTGTGCAGGAAACCGGTGTGGAAATGGTGACCCAGAGCGCAGAAGAAATGGTTGAGATTGTAGATGCGGTTATGATCACCAACCGCAAGGGCTCGGAGCATATGAAGAATGCACTGCCTTTTGCCGCTGCAGGCAAGCCGATGTTTGTGGATAAGCCCTTTACATCCGACCCGGCAGAAGCAGAGAAACTGGCCGAGATCATTGCCAAAAGCGGCTGCAGCGTGATGGGCGGTTCTGCTTGCAAGTGCTTGCCGGATATTTCAAAGATCAAGCAGCTGGCCGCAGAGCTTCGGGAAAAGGGCGAGTTCTTTAGTGCTGCTATGAGTTTTAAGATCATTCAGGTGGACAGTCCCCACGACGGCATTTACTTCTATGCACCTCATTTGGTGGAGATGTGTCTGGAAGCCTTTGGCGGAGAGGTACAAAGTGTGCAGGCAATGCGCCAGGGAGAAAATGTGATTGCTACTGTGAAGTATCCAAATGACTTGGTTTCCTTGCACTTTACCACACGAGGCGGTCCTTCCTGCCTGATTTTCGCCAGAGAGAAAAATCATCACTTTGATATTGATGTGGCAAATCTGTTCTCCTACGAGGCAGAACCCTTTGGGAAGATGCTCCACGGAGAAACCCAGGGTCTGACCTTGGATCAATTGGTAAAACCTGTGCAGATCATTGCAGCAATCCAGAAGTCCCTGGAGACCGGTGCCGCAGTTGCCCTTTAAAAAACACCTGTCATCCATTTTACACGGATGGCAGGTTTTTTAAAAATAAAAGAATTTGCAATGAAGCGGCAAGAAAATGCAATGGGGAAACCTGACCCTTTATGCTAAAATAAAACTGCAAACCCATAAACTATATAATTGGGAGGAGACTTTATGAAACAGTTATTAAAACGCATTACGGCAATGCTACTGATGCTTTGCACATTGGCATCCTTTGCTGTGCCTGCCACCTGGGCAGACGCAGATACCGGTGCGGAACGAATCGTTGCCACTTATGATATTTGGCTTTATGATGCATCCCTGGGAGGGGAGGAAGGCTACAATAGCCTGTTTCCCAATGGCAGCGGAAGGCACGTGGGTATGGCAAGCTTGAAAAATGATATTGATGCCTTATATAATTCTACGGAATTAAACTGGACCTATGTAGCAAGTGCCAATGAAGCGAATCTGATGTACCGCAGCAGCAGTATGATACTGCGCCTGCGGGGCGGTGCAAACAACTGGGCAGCACTGAAAATCAAAGTGCCGGAAAGCGGCAGTTTTGCCCTGACTTACGGGGTGGATACAGCGCTTGCTGCCAATAACGGCAGTATTACCGCCTGGGTATTTCCTGCGTCCGGACAGGAAAGCGCAGCCACGATCCCAGCAAAGATGACAGAAGCCAACTGCGTTGGCACAAAGAATATGACCGGCAGCAGTAAGATTACCTTTAATGCCAAGGACTATGCTGCAGGCGAATATATCGTTGTGTATCAGGGCTCGATCAATGATATCTGGCTGGGTGAGCTGGGGCTTGTGGATATGGGTGGTGATGTGACGGAAACTACGCAAACAACATCCACCACTGCTGCAACGGAAACCACAGTTGAAACAATGCCTGTACAGACTGCAATATTATATGATTTTACCCTTTACTGCGCAGAGCAGGATAAGGGGTACAATGCCATATTTGACGGAAAAAACAAAGCACTTGCAGATGATTGCGGATGTGGCTGTGGTAAGCGCGTGCAGGAGCATTTGGAAGAAGCCTACAATGATCTGGGCTGGATGTACCTGGAACGGACTGCGGTTTCTTCCAAGCTGGATTACCGGGCAGACCATAACTGGGGACTGCGGGCTCAGCCATCGGTCAGAGGCGACTGGATCGCCTTTAAGCTGAAGGTTCCCCAGGCAGGCACCTACTGCGTGCAATATAATGCCTGCTTAGGAAACAGCGCAACGATCGGTGGTTATGTTTTTTCTGCGAACGAACTGCAGGGAAGCACCGTTGCAGAACTGATGACAAATGCAGCGGGGCATAGTATCGGTTCGGTAACCATATCCACCGATGCCCTTTCCCAGAGCTTTTCCTCCTATACCTTTGAGACTGCCGGGGAGTATGTTCTTGTGCTCCAGCACCTGGATAAGACCTATATGCGTATAGCCTCTTTGGAGCTGGTGGAGCATACCGGAGAAGTACCCACAGAGCCCGGTGATACGACGGAAACAAGTACACCTGCAGACCCGGGCCAGACAGTCTGTGGAGGTGCTTATACCGATGGAATTTATAACTTTGCATTATACACAGAGGACTCCCGCAGGCCGATGTTCTCCAGTGGGGAGAGTCTGGTAGACAGAAGATATGACGCTAAGTGCCTTGGTTGCGGAAAGACTGTGTTGGATTGTCTTGCGGATCAGTATGCTTCAGATCAGCTGAACTGGATCCTGGAAGGCACCAGCTTTGGCAATATCACCGTTATGGGCAAATCCTATCGGGAAAATGGCTACGGCGGTGTCCGTTTCCGCTATGATACGGATGAAAGCGGTCAGATCATTATGACCACCGACAAAGACGGTAAGCCAACGGAACAGGAGACACCGGGCAATTGGGTCGCTTACAGGGTAAAGGTTGCAAATCCCGGTACCTATACGCTAACGGTCAGCAGAGATTATCCTGCCGGATACGCAGCGGATGTGTATGCTTTCCCGGCACAGGGCAACCAAATGTCCAGAAGTGACCTGACTGCTGCACTTGTGGATGCAAATAAAGTGGGCGCAGCCGAATTTACAGCAACTACCACATCCAGTAGTGTTGGAGACTATACTTTTGATGCGGCGGGCGAATATATTATTGCCATCAAAACCACTGTTGGAAAGCGGTTGTATCTGAACACGATCACCTTGACTGATCCGGAGAAACCGCAGCCCATACCGGCAGTTAAGGAAAAAATCTACGATTTTGATTTAAGTAAAAATGACAGTGCCTTTTTAAATAAGCCCATCAACGGTCGATATAATGCAGACGGTTCTGTACGTATTCATCAGGCAATCGATCAGATGTATGCAGACGGCAAAACCTTGTGGAAGTATGAGAATAAGAGTAGCACAATGGAATTCTCTGTGATCTCCTTCCGGGCAAATTGTATGCGCTTTAAGAGCGCTGAAAATTTCCGGGATCTGGAGAGCCAGTGGGCAGCCTACCGGATCAAGAACCCCGGCACTGCCACCTATGACATCCGCCTTGTTAGCAGTTCAGCCAGCAGAGCCGTTGCTGACATTTACCTGATTCCGCTGACCTCTGTTCTGACAATGAGCGAAGATCAGATCAAGGCAGGAATGACAAATGAAAATCTGCTGGTAAAAGGCGCTGTATTTGATGACGCAGGCACATTCTACTTAGGCGACTATACGTTTGGAACAGAAAAAGAATATCTGATGGTCTTTGAATTTACCAAAGGTACACTCCTTCACGTAGCAAATATTCAAATGACACTGGACGGCACAGTTGCAGATGGAACGGTCAAAACGGAAAAGGTCGTAAACGGCACAGTCTATGACTTTGATGTCAACGACCCGTTAAATGGCTGGTTTACAGAGTCTAAGATCCTTATGCCCGATATCTACAGCCGGTTGAACGCTATGTGGTACAATGGCACATTGAAGTGGAAGTGGGAAGGCGCTTGCGAATACCTGACAGGGGAGGGCAATACGCCCAGCAGCTTGAACCGCTTCTATAAGAATACAGGTCTGCGTACCTATTACTATGGTTCCGGTAACTGGCAGGCATTCCGGATCAAGAGTCCCGGAAACGGCGAATTTACCCTGACCTTTAACCATGCCCTGATGGCAAACAGCGGTACTATTGCCGTTTATATCCTGCCCGGTGATACGGAGGATATTGAATTTGCAATGGATCCCAAGAACCGTGTAGGAAAAGTGGCAATGTATAATGACGGTTCAAATGCGATAAAAGACGGCGTTGTCAGTTTTATCGGCTATTGGGAGTTTGAAGCAGGGAAGGAATATATTGTCGTATTGGAAGCCTACGATGAGTCCCCCTTTGTTGCCGGAAACTGCACAGTTAATATTTCCCAGTTAGTAGCAGAGCGGGGCAGAATTGCTTATACCACCGGGGAAGATAAGGCTGTGAGTCCCATTATGGTAAAGAAAAATGTGGTGCCTGTGGCAGATCCCTTGTCGAACAATCTTGTTACAGAAATTTACGGCCATGATTATTTCTTCCTGCCGGTAGAAGGCGGCAGTTGTCTGGTTTATGACCTGGATACGGGAGAATTTATAGACGAGATCCCCATTGGCTATTCCCGCACAATGGACGTGCGTATGGATAAAGACGGAATGGTCTGGTTCAGCGGTGCCGGAAAATATCTGGTCCGCTACGATCCATACACCCGGGAAACTTTCAAGACACCTAATTTCCTGCATACCCCCGGTCTTGTGGGTACAGGCGCAAACTCTATTTGCCCCACACCGGACGGAAAGATTTGGTTTGCAACCTACTATGACGGTGTATTTGGTTACTATGATTACCAAACAAATGCATATACCATTTGGGGTCAGGTTATGGATACACCTCGTTATACTACAGGTATGACCTACCACAATGGCTTTTTGTATATGGCTGCCAATAATGATGCAAAGGCGCAGATCATTAAATTTGATACCCAAACCCAGAAAATTGTTGGCACTACAGATGTGACCCATATGATGGGTACGGCCTCCTACTTAAATAACCTGAGCATCCTGGGCGACGGTGATCTGCTGATTGCCGGTATCAATAGTAAAAAGACAGAAGGCTGTATTGCGGTTGATCCCAACACAATGGAATTGGTGGAGACCGATCTGTTTGGCAGTATGAATATGAGCGCAACGGAAATTATTGACGGAAAACAGTATCTGGTTCTTTCCGGTTACGGTCTTTATGAGTACGATGTGGAAACAAAACAGTTCTCCAAGACCCCCGGCTTTGGCAATGAAGGCATCGGCTTTAAAAGTAAGGACGGCAGTTTGATCAGTCTGAATGGTGAAAGTGTCCTGTTTACCTTTACGGGTTCCGGTGGCCATCCCAGAATGTATAATCTGGACACCAGGGAATATAAGAGTTGGGATAATCTGGTCAGACACGGCAGTGGCGGTGCGGAAATTCATGGCGTATTCAATGGGGAAGGCGATGGAAAACTCTATATCGGCGTCTACAATAGCCCTCAGTACGGCATCTTTGATGAAGCGTTGGGAAAGATCACCGGCTATGTAAAAACCGGTGGTCAGGGCGACAGTGGCATCTGGTACGAAGGTAAGTTCTATGCTGGTAACTATTCCTCTACAACGCTTAATGAAATCCCGATGCAGGATGCCAGTGCAGAATTTCCTGCAACCAACGAGATCATCCAGCGCTTGCAGCTCAACCACGAAGAAACCGGACAGAAGCGTATCCACACCCTTGCATCCGGTGATGGGAAGATATTTGTTGGTGCGATTCCGGATACAGGTGTATATGGCGGTGCAATTGCTGTTTATGACACAAAAACCGGTCGCTGGTTCTACGACCGTACCCCGGTAGTCAATCTGGCTGTTACAAAAGTTGTATACAGCGATAAGCTGGTTTGGGCGGCTACCAGTACGGCTGGTGGTACCGGCACAACAACACCTAAGCCGGAAGGCAGCAGTGCAATGATTGTTGCCTACGATTATGAAAGCCGGCAGACTGTTGCGCAGCTAGATCTGCGAAAGTACATTTCCGGACTTTCCAAAGAAATCGACTTCATTGCCGGCTTTGCAAAAGACCCGGTGGTGGAAAACCGGTTCTGGGGCGTGGTGTCTGAAACGCTGTTCTGCTTCACCTTCAACCGGGAAACGCAGGAGTTTAGCGTTCAGGAGGTTCTTTCTTTCGATAAGTCTGTGTGTGATACTACCGCAGGTCGTCAACTTTGGTCCAGACCGCTTCTGTTCGATACGACAAGAAGCAGCATTTATTTCTCCTTTGATACAAAGGGCGGGTATCAGTGCGTTGAAATTGCAGATTGGGATGCGCCTATTGGAAGTATAAAGAAGGCGAAAAACACCCGTATTATGGGCGATACTCCCAAGTGGTACGCAATGGGACAGGATGGTAATATCTACTATGGTAAAGGCGCAGATCTTTGGATGTTGCCTCTGAATGTGACCGATGAGGATTGGGCAATTGCAGGCGCAGTGGATCAGATGATTACCGATCTGGGCGAAATCACACTGGAGAAGGAAGCAGATATTAAGTCTGCCCGATCTGCCTACGATAACCTGAGTTGGCGTTATAAGGCGC
>JAZNDD010000102.1:0-2161 GCA_045587865.1 Faecousia sp. | reverse complement strand
TGGCCGTCCTCTGGGCATGAATCCCGATGCTGACGGCAATACCGTGGTTGAGGCTGAAGTGCCTATGGCTGAAATGAGCAATTACGCCATTGACCTGCGCGCTATGACCCAGGCCCGCGGCTCCTTCACTCTGGAGTTCGCACGCTATGAGGAAGTGCCCAAGGCTAATCAGCAGAAGATCATCGACGAAGCGAAGAACGACGACTAATCCGATAAAAAGCGGTGCAGATTAGTCAGCCCCAGTTTGTGCGGACAGCACAAAAACGCGTACCTTAGTAGAATAATTCAGTTCAAGCGGAGTGGCGCAGCGTAAGCGGCGCCACTCCAGTTTTTATCTGAATGCGCTCATAGTTGTAGAAATGAATGTATCTGTCGATTAGATCATTTGCTTCCCGGAATGTCTTGGGCTTGTGCCGGTAGATACATTCCGTCTTTAGAATCGAGAAGAAATTTTCTGCCATAGCATTGTCATAAGGATTTCCTTTACTTGACATTGACGGTGTTATCCCGTAAGATTGAGTTAGGTTAAAATACCCATGTGAAGTGTATTGAAACCCTTGGTCGCTGTGGAGCTGCAACTCCGCAGCGACTCTCTTTTTCTCCTTCTTCATGCCTAACCGGATCGTATCTAAAACAAGACTGACTGTTTGCTGAGAAGCTGTCTTGTAGGCCACAATACTGTTGTCATACAGATCCCGGATCATAGACAGGTATAACACACCTTCCTTTGTATGGATGTAAGAAATATCCGTGACCCATTTTACGTTTGGTCTATCAGCTTTGAACTGGCGTCTCAGCAAGTTATCATATTTATGTATTTGTTGCCCAAGATTTACCCACTTCCTCCGACGACGGATTTCTGACAGCAGACCATACTTTTTCATTACTCTCAGAACAGTTTTCGGATTTCTATGGATATTCTTGTGTTCCAACCATAGCCACACTCGTCTGTAGCCATAAGTTTTATCAACAGCGCACTGACATGCCCGGATCTCCTCGGCCAGATCGGCATCTCGGTCAGGATTTCCAATCCGTTTTACAAAGTCGTAGTAACCACTTCTGGACACATGGAAGAACGAACACATAACTGATACTGGATATTCATTCCGGTGACGGTAGATAACAGTATATTTTACTTTTGGCCTCACTTCCTTTCTGTTGACTGCAGAAAATCCCGCAGCAATTTATTCTCCATTCTTAACTTCGCAATTTCGTGCTGGTATTCCTCTGTAGTGGTTAATGGTCGTATCCTGGGACGACCTTTGGGTTTCGGTGGTATACCCGCTGCAAGTTTTTTCTGCTTGCGATTGCGACGGTTCACCCAGCATTCAATCTGCCGCTTCTCTACTCCGAGATGGTCGGCTATTTCACGGTTAGTGTATCCTGCCTCCCGCATTGCTATGATGACTGACTCTATTGCCGTAAAGTGTGTGTATTTCCGCTTAGACATAATAACGCCCCCTCATGTAGTTATTATCCTACATAAGGGGGCGTTTTGTCTATTGTCCGTTTTTACTGGTTCTGTTCAAAATAACACGCTTTTTTATTGCCGTCAGCCGGTGGTTTTCTTAACAAGCTTTGTATATTCCACCTGCTCTGCCAAGCTATAAACCGTCTTTGCATCCGGCGCCTGGGTGCCGGACTGCATCACACTGGCTGCGCCCATAGCCATCGCCAGCTGGATCTGTTCCTGCCGGGGAAGCTCCTTTTCCATGGCATAGGCCATTGCCGCCACCACCCCGTCGCCTGCGCCCACGGTACTGCCCACGGCAACCGGCAGGCTTTTCGCCCGGTAGAAGCCGTCCTTACTTAAAAACAGTGCACCGTCTTTTCCCAGAGACACCACCACCTGCTGGATTCCCTTTGCCAGCAGTTCCCTGCCTGCGCCGATGATCTGCCCCTGGGTTTCCAGGGTTCTTCCCACCAGCCGGGTCAGTTCCGCTTCATTGGGCTTTATGATCTCCGGTATGGCCTGCACCCCTTCCTTTAGGCTTGCACCGTCCGCATCCAAGATCACCCGGGCGCCCAGCTCCCGGAAGCGCTCCGTCCACACCCGGTAGGTATCGGCTGCTGCACCCTTGGGCAAGCTGCCGGAAAGCACCACCACATCTCCCGGACGGATCCGCTGACAAGTCGGAGGCCAAGCGGTCTTAGGAAGACA
>JAZNDD010000101.1:0-7901 GCA_045587865.1 Faecousia sp. | reverse complement strand
CTTCAAAGATATTGGCGTGTACCGTTTACGATTTAATAAAAGATAACGCCGTAAAGGCCAGAGAAATAAAACAAAATTTTAAAAAAGGCATCTAAATGGTTCGGAACAGCCAGAAAAGGACGCGTTGCAAAATACTGCAATGCGCCCTAAAATTATGCAATTGTATACATCCTGCGGATGTAGGGGCGGTCCTTGGCCGCCCGCGGGCGATTAATAATCCCCCCTTCATATTCTACCGTAGATTTTGCGCATTTTGCAACACGCCCTTTTCAGTTATATTCGCCTTTCGGCGAGTGATATTGCTTCGCAGTGATTTTGGGCTAAAGCCGAGCGATATTGCCCTTCGGGCAGTTAAGGGGCGAATATAATATCACTTTCACGAAGTGAAAATATCACATTTTGCGTTAGCAAAATATATCACTCCGCCAACGGCGGAATATCACTAAAATTTCCGTCAATATGGATTCAAACCACCGAAAGTATGATACTTTTTGCTAGATATAGCACACACTTGTTGACATCTCAACAAGTGTGTGCTATACTCTTGCCTGTTGAGATGTCAACAAGTTTTTGGAGGGATTATAATGCAGGAAAGATTTGAAACGTTTACGGTTCTGATCAACAGAATCAGCCGCAATATCCGCAGAATTAAAAATCAGGAAATGGCAGAGTATCATTTGCGTAGTGTTCACGTTTCCTGTTTATACTATCTTTACACCAATCAGGGCGCAACGGCAACGGACCTGTGCGAACGTTGTGAAGAGGATAAGGCAACCATTTCCCGCGCTCTGGACTATCTGGAGACCAATGAATTTTTGTTTTGTGAATCCAAAAGTCCCAAGCGGTATAAAAGTCCTTTGATCCTTACGGATAAGGGGAGGGATGCGGGAAAGAAAATTACAGACAAAATTAATGGTGTTTTGGATGTCATCAGTGTTGGCCTTACAGACAAGGAGAGAGTTGCGTTTTATCGCAGTCTTTCCATTATCAGCGAAAGTCTGGATGCAGTTTCCAATCACAGTGAAAGTAAGGAGTCGTATTTATGAAAACAAGAATTATAGTGGATTCCACAGCGGATCTGATGCCGGAAGTTAAGCAGCGGCTGCATATTGTTCCCCTGACCGTCCACTTTGGCAATGAAGAATATATGGATGGTGTAACCATCGACCATAAGACATTTTATGAAAAACTCATTGAAAGTGATACCCTTCCTACTACCAGTCAGGCTACCCCCGATGCGTTTATGAAAGAACTGGAGAAGGCGAAGGAGGCTGGAGAAGCAGCGGTGATCATCACCCTTGCTTCAAAGTTTTCCGGCACACACCAAAGCGCAACCATTGCTGCTGCAGAGTATGATAATGTCTATGTGGTGGATAGTGCTAGCGCCGCAATGGGCAGCGGTATCCTGGTAGAATTGGCACTCAAACTCCTGGACGAGGGGAAGTGTGCAGAAGAGATCGCCCGGATATTGGAAGAAGAGAAGAAAAAGATTGTTGTGGTGGCCTTGGTGGATACGCTGGAGTATCTGAAAAAAGGCGGTCGGATCTCCAAAGCGGTTGCTTTTGCCGGTGGTGTACTGAATATTAAGCCTGTACTATCTGTGATAGACGGTCAGATTAGTATCCTGGGCAAAGCCCGTGGCTCGAAGATGGGTAACAACCTGTTGGTGCAGGAGATCGACAAAGCCGGCGGTATTGATTTTACGAAACCGGTACTTCTGGGCTATAGCGGCATTTCCAATGCACTTTTGCTTAAATATATTGATGATAGCCGTCATATCTGGGAAGGAAATCTCCCCCAGGTGCGTTATACATCCGTTGGCAGTGTGATCGGCACACACGCCGGACCTGGTGCTGTGGTGGTTGCGTTTTTTAAGAATTAAAAATATTTATAAAATCATATTTAGGGAACGGCCTGTGGAGGACGACCCGCAAACCTATCCACTTATGCCAGGTTGCATTTGGCAGAAAAAGCAGTATAATATACCAAAGAATAAAATAAGGAATGAAAAATATGAAGCCTATTGAGATTATCGCACAAACCTTTGGCATTGTGGCAATGATGTTTAACATCCTTTCCTACCAATGCAAAAAACAAAAAACGGTTATCACCCTGCAACTGTTCGGTGGCGCACTGTTCTGTGTGAACTACATACTTCTGGGTGCGGCCGTGGGAGGAATTTTAAATCTTTTGGCAACCCTTCGGGCAATCGTGTTTTTGTTTAAGAAAAAACTGAAGGCTGATAAACTGCCCTGGTTTATTGGATTTGTTCTTTCCTATGTGGCGGTATATGTTTTGAACTTCACAGTGTTTGAAAAGCCGCTGACACCCTTTAATTTGTGTATTGAGATACTGCCGGTAATTGGTATGGTGGCGCTCAATGTAGGCTTCCGCCTCAAAGATGCGGCTGCTGTTCGCAAGTGCGGACTGGTCAGTTCTCCCGCTTGGCTGATCTATAATATTGCGGTAGGCTCTTGGGGTGCGATCATTTGTGAAGTGCTTACCCTGATTTCTATCTTCATCGGAATGTTCCGTCACGACAAAAAATGATAAATAGAAGGTGCTGTAAAGAAGCGTATATTTTTCCAGGATAAATGAAAACAATTTTGGGAGGTGGCTCAACTTGCGCGCCACCTCCCATTTAATCAAATCCCTGTTTGACGCACTGCTGTGCGAATGGACAATGGACAATTGACAATGGACAATTATGGTATTTCCTTCGGAAATGATTGAAATATAGTCCGCTTTGCGGACACATTCATTTTGCATTTTGCACTTAACTTGCTTGTCTCCATCCTAAATAGCGAAGGCCCGGCGGATATTCCGTCGGGCCTTTGCCATTGCACAAGAAAATATCCTGCTTAAATCTTGTATCAAATGAAAAGATATGGTATGATTATCAGAAAGTGATGGAAATGAATTGTGTCGTTGAAAGTTTTAACGGACTATTCTTTGAGAACAGGGAGGGACAAGGGTGTGGACATACAACATCTGAAATATTTCAAAATGGTTGCACAGATCGGAAAGATCTCGGAAGCGGCAGATGCGCTGTTTATATCTGCGCCTGCGCTGAGTATGGCTATTTCCCGGTTGGAAAAGGAATTGGGTGTGCGCCTGTTTGACCGCACCAATAATCGGATCATTCTCAACCACCAGGGCCAGATTTTTCTGCGTTATGCTAAGCAAACCCTTACAGAATTGGAACATACCAAATCAGAGATTCGCCAAAGCCTGTCAGCCCAGCGACGGCAGATTGCCTTTGCCTGTGTCACCGCAACCCAATGGGTGGAACTGCTTGCGGCTTTTGCCCAGGAGCATCCGGATTTTGCTGTTTCTTGTGTTCCAATCAGGCAGAACGATTTGCAGGAGGGAATACTTTTGTCGCATTCTAATTTACTCCTGGCAGCCCAGAACGATATAGGCCCTACCTTGGCAGCAGAACTTGAAAGTATGCCTCTGTTTCAGGAATATCCCTATATTATGGTCCATAAAGACCACCCTCTGGCGCAAAAGGATTGCGTGGAGGCAAAGGATCTGGCAGGGGAGAATCTGTTTTTGCCTATGCCTGGGGATTCTCTGTACCGGTACCTTGCAGAAATTTTTGAAAAAGCGGAAATTCCTCTTCCAGTAGAAAGTTCTAACTCTTACTTGATTGCACAGCGAATGGCAGCAAATGGTGTGGGTATTGGCTTCACCACTGGCCGATATGTGCGGGATCCGTCTTTGGATGTGCGTTATATTCCTATTACAAATTTACCCCATCCCTGGGTGTTTTGCCTGTTTTGGCGGAAAAACCGTACCTTAACAGATGATGAAGTTGTGGGAAAGGAATTTGTTGAAAAATATTATATAGAGCGCTAGGCTGCATAAAGTTTTTGTTATGCAAAGGTAAGATTCCTGCTATTGCCTGCCTGCGGAAGCACTGGTATACTGTGTGAGAAACACAGAAGGAGTGATGCAGTATGTCTTTGCAAAATAAACGCTTCCGCTATTCTTGGGTCATTGTTTTTATTTGTGCATTGCTTATGTTCCTCAGCGGCTTTGTCGGGGGCTATCAGGGTCAGTGGCTTTCCGCGGTTACAGAAGGGCTGAATTTATCCAGAACCGCTTTTTCCTTAAGTAACACCTGCCGCTTCGCCACCTCTGCCATTATGAATATGGTGTTTTTGTTTGTGTTCCATCGCCTGGGTGTCAAGAAGACCCTGACACTTGGCTTTGTGTTTTCGATTGCGGCTTTTGTACTCTACAGTACTGCCCATAAAGTGTGGATGTTCTATGTGGCAGGCACTGTGTTTGGTATGGGCCTTTCTCTGGGTTTTGGCTCTATAATTAGTATTTTGCTGAAGCAGTGGGTAAGAAAAGGCTTTGGAACGCTTATGGGCGTGGTGATGTCCTGTTCCGGTCTGGGCGCAGCAGTGGGTGTGCAGGTTATGTCTCCGGTCCTGTTCCAGGAGGGTAATCCCCTTGGCTTCCGGGATGCGTATAAGCTTTGCTGCCTGATCTTGATCGTTGCTGCGGTAGCGGTAATTGCTCTGGCAAAAGAGAATAAGGAAAGTGAAACAAATGCAGCCAAAGTAAGTGCATCTGTGAAAAAGGCAGCCGGTACGGTTGCATCAAAGGGCTTTATGTTCTTTGTGGTTATTTGCGTATTCCTTTGCAATGCCCTTCTGATGGGCATCAACAGCATTTATGCTGCCCATATGCGCGATGTTGGCATCAATGAAAAAACCGTCACCTGGGCAACCAGCACACTGTCTGTAATGCTGATCCTGTCAAAGACCAGTGTTGGTGTGATCTTTGATAAATGGGGACTAAGACTGGTGCTTATTATCTGCCAAATGGCAACGATCATCGGCTTTGCCCTTATGACATTTATGAATGCACAGGCAGATAACCTTGCAATTATATTTGCGATCGTTTTTCCTTTTGCACTGCCACTGGAAACGATTGTTGTACCTTTGATCGTGGAAGGTATTTTCGACAGAAGTGAGTACATAAAGGTACTTGGCTATACCACCGCAGCAAGCAATATCGGCTTTGCAGTTGGACCGCTGATCGTCAACAAGGTCTACGATGCAGCAGGCAATTACTTACCTGCTATCTATGTGTGTATGGGACTTATGGCAGTGATTTTGGTAGCATTCCAAATTGTAATTACGATTGCAAACAACAAGAAAAAGGAGAGTATCTTAAGATGAATGAATTGAAAGCCGGTTTTTCAAGAGTTGATATCACACCGCCTCTGGGTGTGAACCTTGGCGGTCATCCCCACCCGGAATCCCGTCTTGGCACTGAGGTTTTAGATCCTCTGGAAATTAACACACTGGCAGTGGAGGCAAATGGCAAGACTGCTGTGTTGATTTCTGCAGATCTTCTGTATCTGCGCCGTAAATTCTCTGATCAAATCCGTAAAATGGTAGCACAGGAAAATAATATTCCTTATGAATCTATTTTCATTGCTTGTACCCATACCCATACTGCACCCCTTATCAGCACAGATAATATCGACGATTTCCCCATCAACGAGGTAACCCGTGCTTATAGATTGGCACTTCCGGAGAAGTTTGTGGAAGCTGCTCGCTTGGCAATTGCGGATTTGAAGCCTGCCCAGATGGGTTATGCTGTAGGTACAGCAAAAAATATTTCCTATATCCGTCGTTTTCGTATGAAAAACGGCTATGTTCACACAAACCCAGGCTTGGGCAATCCCAATGTGGTGGAACCCATCGGTCAGATTGATGACCGCGTAAATGTGCTTCGCATTGTCCGAGAGGGAGGCAAGGAGATCGCAGTTGCAAACTTTGGTGTCCATCCTGACACTTTGAACCTGCCTGTCATTTCTGCGGACTATCCTCATACAGTTCGTACAACATTGGAAGCAGCAATGCCGGTTCACGCCATTTTCTTCACAGGCGCCCAGGGCGATATCAATCACCAGAAGGTGATCGGAAAGCCTCTTTCCCAGACGGACTTTGTTCGGGAAAATGACCTGATCGACAAGAAGTATAAAGTTACTGAGTATATTAACCCCAACCATATGGGCAGAGCCATTGCCGGCGCAGTTTTGCAGGTTTACGGCGATGTGGAGTGGGTAGATGTGGATACCATTGCTTACGGTAACCAGGAATGCGTTGTGCCTACCAATCAGCCGGAGCCTGAGGAAATTCCCTGGGCCAAGCATATTATTGAACTGCAGCGGCAAAACCGGGAAGAGGAGATCGAATACGATCCCGAGAAGGGCAAGCGCGCCCATGTGATCGCAAAGGCTGCCCGTATTCTCCGTATGGAAAATGCACCTTTGGAAGAATCCCTGCCAATGTCTGCAGTACGGATTGGACCGGTTGCTTTTGTTGGTATCCCCGGTGAGCCCTTTAATGGCATCGGTCTGGGACTGAAGGAAAACTCTCCCTTTGCATTTACCCTTCCTTGCTGTCTGACCAATGGCGCACAGGGCTATTACCCAATGTATGAGTGCTATGCTGAGGGTGGCTATGAAGCCGTTTCATCAAACTATAAGGCAGGCGTGGCAGAGCGGTTGATCGAAACCGGAACGGAACTGATGAACAAATTAAAATAAAATATTAAGTGCCGCCTGCGGGCGGCACTCTTTTAAAGAAGGTAATTTTTTGAAATCTTATAGCAGAACATATTTTGCCAGCTGTATGGCATTTGTGTGTCAGGCAATTGTGGTGAATTTGGCACCACTGCTGTTTGTGACCTTTCAAAATGAATTTCATATTTCTGTTGGAAAGATCGGTTTTCTGGTAACTTTCAATTTCCTGGTTCAGTTAACGGTAGATGTTTTAGCATCCCGGTTTGCAGATCGGATCGGCTATAAAAAGTGCGTGGTAACTGCCCATATTTTCAGTGTTTTAGGTCTGGTGGGAATGGGACAGTTTCCCTATTGGTTTTCTGATCCCTATTGGGGGTTACTGCTGGCAACTGCGATCTATGCATCATCCGGTGGCCTGATTGAGGTGCTGATCAGTCCAATCGTTGAGGCATTGCCGATGAGAAATAAATCTGCCGTAATGAGCATTTCCCACGGATGCTATGCCTGGGGCTGTGCGATCGTTGTGGTGTTAAGCACAGTATATCTGCATTTTGCAGGAACTGGGAGTTGGCGGTTGCTGACGGCGCTTTGGGCGGCAGTACCGTTAGTGAATATATTCCTGTTTGCCGGTGCGCCCATCCTGACACTGCCCAGTGAAGAAAAAACGCAAAAATCAAGAGGCTTTTTAAGACAGAAAACCCTATGGCTGTTTGTTCTGCTGATTCTTTGCGGCGGTGCGGCAGAGCAAGCCATCGGTCAGTGGGCATCCTATTTTGCAGAAACAGGACTGAAGGTAAGCAAGGCAACCGGCGATTTGCTGGGACCTTGCCTGTTTGCGGCACTAATGGGCGTCAGCCGTGTGGGCTACGGATTTTTCGGTCACAAGATCCCCCTGAAGAAGTTTTTGTTCTTCTGTGGCGTGCTGTGTACAGGCAGTTTTTTGGTGACGGTATTTTCTCCCTGGCCGATTCTTTCTTTGGTTGGCTGTGCCTGCAGCGGCTTGTTTATCGGTGTTATGTGGCCGGGAATGGTCAGTGTTTCTGCAGAGCGCTTTCCAAAGGGCGGAACGGTAATGTTTGCATTACTGGCTGTGGCAGGGGATACTGGCTGTGCGCTGGGCCCGACGGTAGTGGGATCGGTATCCGGTCTGTTTAACGATCAACTGAAATTTGGCTTGCTGGCAGCAACCGTATTTCCGATCCTGTTTGCGGTGGGATTGTGGTATGTAAAAAGCAAAAAGAAAGCAGCAGTTTAATAGACAAGGGTGCGTTGCAAAACGCACCCTTTGCTTGTTATATGCCGTCAAATTCCTGTTTGACAGCTTGTTCGTAGGGGACGCCGCCCTCGG
>JAZNDD010000100.1:0-3956 GCA_045587865.1 Faecousia sp. | reverse complement strand
GATGTCGCGGCCGTTGATGATGATAGAACCGGTGCCGTTCTCGTAAACACGAACACGGGCAACGGAGGACTTACGGCGACCGGTGCCGTAGTTATACTTCTTCTTGCTCTCGTACATAATCGTTTACCTCCAAATCAGTCCAGGGTCCAGGCTTCAGGCTTCTGGGCAGCGTGGGGATGCTCGTCGCCCTTATACAGGTGCAGACGGCCCATACTGTTGCGGCCGATGGTGTTCTTGGGCAGCATACCCTTAACAGCCAGCTCCATAGCATAGTCGGAGCGGTTTTCCATCATAACGCGAGCCTTGGTTTCCTTCAGACCGCCGATCCAGCCGGAAACACGGTAGTAGGTCTTCTGCTCGGCCTTCTTGCCGGTCAGAACAGCCTTGTCGGTGTTGATGATGATGACATAATCACCACAGTCAACGTTGGGAGTGAAGGTAGCCTTGTGCTTTCCACGCAGGATGTTAGCAGCGATAACAGCGGTACGGCCCAGGGGCTTACCGGCAGCATCGATGATATACCACTTGCGCTCCAGGGTCTCCTTCTTCAGCAGAGTAGTGGACATTATGCGTTCCTCCATTAGGTTAAAATATTTTGACAAATTCATATATACGCAGTACAATGACTGCAAAACGCTTGATTATTAAACCACATTGGCCAATAAAAGTCAACAACTTTTTGAAATATTTTTACGAAAACCGTTCAAAACTCCTAAAATCGCTTAAATGCTCTTATATGCTCTTAAATACTAACTTCCTATTTTAAAAATTCGGAGGAAAAATTATGCAAAAATTAGTCGGACTTGTGCGCCGGTGTGTAGAGGATTATCAGATGATTGCCCCCGGAGATAAGATCGGTGTAGGCGTTTCCGGCGGAAAGGATTCCCTGGCTCTTTTGGTGCTGCTTGCTGAGCTGCGCAAGTACAATCATAATGCCTTTACCCTTGAGGCAATTACGATTGATATGGGTATGGGTATGGATTTTTCCGCAATTGAAGCACTTTGCCGGGAGCTGGATGTGCCTTATACGGTCGTAAAGACCGAGATCGGTCCGATCATTTTTGATTACCGGCAGGAAAAGAACCCTTGTTCAATGTGTGCAAAAATGCGCAGGGGAGCGCTCAATCAGGCACTTTTAGACAGAGGACTAAATAAGCTTGCGTTGGGTCACCATTATGATGATGCTGTAGAGACCTTTATGATGTCGCTGATCTACGAAGGACGAATCAGTTGCTTCCAGCCGGTTACTGATTTGGACCGGACCGGCATTATTCAAATTCGCCCAATGCTTTATATCCACGAAAAGACTGTTGACAGTTTTGCAACACGGCAGAATTTGCCTGTACTTACAAACCGCTGTCCTGTGGATAAGCACACAAAAAGGGAAGAAGTTAAGCAACTGGTGTTTGACCTGACTGCAAAATATCCCGACCTGAAGGAACGGATATTTGGCGCAATGCAGCGTCTTCCCCTTCCGGAATGGCAGCCGAAGGGTCGTTATAAGCGTCCAAAGGATGAGAGCTAAATGCGTATAAAACCGCCTGTGTTGGAGACAATACTTCCAAGAGGTGGTAATTATGGTAAAAGGTATCTCCCGGCAAGTGATTGTGGTGCAAGCACCGGAACAGAAAATGTTCGAACAGGCAATTTTTATATTAAAAGACAGCGCACTTACACAAGAGGGCATCACAGATGATGCCTTATTGCGGGAGGCAAAAAGGCTGCTTGCCAATCAGTCAGGCAAGAAAAAGCCAAAGCTTTTATTATACGGACCGGTCTGGGCATCCTTTGGTGCATTGCTGACCGGTGCAGTTTGGCTTTTGACAGCTCTAATTTAGCTTGCAGCGAAATTGGGCTTGTGTTATAATACAGTGCATATAGAAAGAAAGGGTAGTGCTGTTATGCGGATCGGTGATTTGGAACTGAATAATCCTGTAGCACTTGGTCCTATGGCTGGCGTGACAGACTGGGCGTTTCGTACAATCTGCGCCCAGCTTGGTGCAAACCTGACGGTTACGGAAATGGTTTCTTCCAGAGCGTTGGTATACAAGGATAAAAAAAGCGCAGCACTTCTTCGAAAAAATGAAGGCAGCATTTGCGGCGCCCAGATATTTGGAAATGACCCCGCCATTATGGCACAGGGCGCAGTCCTTGCGCTGGATATTTCCGGTGCAGATTTTCTGGATATTAATATGGGCTGTCCAATGCCCAAAATTGCCAATTCCGGTGATGGCTGCGGGCTGATGCGTACACCTGAGCTTGCAGGTCAGATCGTCAAGGCAGTAGTTGATGCTGTGAATGTTCCGGTGACAGTGAAGTGCCGTCTTGGTTGGGATAAGGGCAGTATCAATGTTTTAGACTTTGCTAAGCGAATGCAGGATAGCGGTGCAGCAATGCTCACTGTTCACGGACGAACCAGAAGTATGCTCTATTCCGGCACGGCTGACTGGGATATGATCGCAAAGGTAAAAGACCAGCTTTCTATTCCTGTGATCGCAAACGGCGATATTGTGGATGCAGAAACCGCCCTTCGGTGCAAAAAGTGGACAGGTGCTGACGGCGTGATGATCGGACGGGCAACCTTCGGAAATCCCTGGGTGTTTGAACAGGTGCGCGCTGCACTGGAAGGCTGTGAGATTCCGGAGCGCCCACCCCTTGTAAAGCGGGTGGATGTGGCAGTTCGTCAATTTGAACTGGCGTACGAAGACAAAGGGGAGCACATTGCTTGCTTAGAGGCAAGAAAGCATTTTGCCTGGTACTTACGGGGCGTTGCTTACGCCAATTACTATAAGGAGAAAATTTCTGCAATTCAGAAAATGGATGATATTTACCGGATTGCAGAGGGTATTCGCAGGGACTTGAAATAATTTCATTGTATGAAGTATCCGCTGTTTCACAAAATACCCCAGAGGTGGTAGTTTGTGAAACGGCGGTTTTTAATTGCTTTTTTGAGCATTGTACTTTTTATTATTCCTGTACAGGCAGAAACCATCCGTTGGGTGGACTTCGGTGTACCTTATGAATCGCTAAAATATGCAATGGATACGGATATTGCAACCTTTGATCAGGAAAAGCATATTAGTTGGATTGATATTTTGGCATTAGCGGCTTGTCGCACCGGCGGAAAATGCCCCTTGTCTTCTGTAAAAAAAGCAGTGAAGGAATTAAAAGGGAATAAGGGACCGGAAGAATTGCTGGGAAATCTGTATCAGTATTATTCCTATTATCATAATGCCTATGAAGCTGCACTGGGTGGATTGCTAGGCAGCTTTGCAATAGAGGTTAATGGAGAAATGAAACCCACCTATGGACTGAAGGCGTATTCTCCCATAGCTGCCGGTTACGGCTATAGCCATTGTGCAGATTTCGGGAACAGCCGCTCCTTTGGATTTGCAAGAAAGCACCTTGGCAATGACCTGATGGGTAGTGCCGGTACACCCATTGTTGCGGTGGAGGGTGGCGTTGTGGAGGCGATGGGCTGGAACCGATACGGTGGCTGGCGGATCGGCATCCGCTCCTTCGATTCAAAGCGCTACTATTATTACGCCCATCTGCAAAAGAACCGACCATTTGCACAGGGTCTGAATGTTGGAGATATTGTGCAGGCGGGCGATTTGATCGGTTTTATGGGACGCACAGGCTATTCGGACAAAGAGAATACCAATAATATTGAAACAGTCCACCTGCATTTTGGCATGGAGCTGATCTTTGAGGAAAGCCAAAAGGAATGTAATTCGGAAATCTGGATCGATGTTTATAATATCGTCCGCCTTTTAAGCGAGCACAGAAGCAGTATCCAAAATAAAAATGGCACCTGGCAGCGGGCTTATCCTTTTGTAGATTTGGATATAGAGGAATTTCCTAAGTAGACAATATTTGTTGAAAATACAAACAGAAAAAAGTATGCCACAGGGTTTGACAAAATACTTGCCCTGTGGTATACTTAGACGGATAAA
>JAZNDD010000099.1:0-8953 GCA_045587865.1 Faecousia sp. | reverse complement strand
GGCAGAGCCTTTTCCGTCCCTCATGCCTTGGAAGAGCCATACAAAGAAGTGTTTATGCTTTCTGTTTTTGGCAGCCTATCGTTGAAAGATATTAGTGCAATGTTTGGAAAAAGTGAAAGCTGGGCTCGTGTTACTTACTACCGCACGAAGCAAAAAATTATGGAAGGATTGGGTCGATAATATGGACTGCAATGTAATAAAGGATCTGCTGCCCTTATACGTGGATGAATGTTGTTCGGAAGAAAGTACAAGACTTGTAGCCGAGCATCTTGACACATGTGAGAGTTGCCGCAAAATATATGATCAAATGCGTGAGACATACCAAAGCTATGAAGAAAAACCGAATACTGTGAAGCTGCGTCGTGTGAGTGATTGGAAAGCATCGCTGCTCCAATCGGTGATGTTGTTCGTCTCTTTTGCAATCATTACGTTAGGTGTAATTTTAGAAGGCAGCACCCCTACAGGAAATACCAACGGATTGTGGGCAGTGGCGCTGATCGTTCCCGCAACCGGATACCTGCTGTCCCTTGCAAATTGGTTTTTTGTCCGGGTTTATAAAAGTAGAAAAATGTTCTCTTACGGATCTTGCATTGCAACGTTGACCATTACGCTGTTGGGATATGTTTGGGCGACGATCTACTACGCAGGCGGGATTGCGATGTCTTCACCGCTGGTGTGGTGTGGTGTGGTGCTGTCTGCGGTGTTCTGCGTTTTGTCAAAAGTTTTGTCTAACCAATATGCGCTGCTGCTGGGACGGGAGTGAGAATATGCTGAAAAAAGGATTAGCCCTGCTTTTGGCTGTAATTATGGTGTTTTCTCTGTCTGGGTGCTCGGATATCTTGGGTGGTGCTTTCTTCCTTTTCCTTGTCGCAACAGGGGATGATAGCGCCGATAAAGACGAGGTTTTTGATTTCGTGAGCGAGAATGAGGAAGAACTGCTGAAGGCAATCAAAGCCGGAGATTTTTCTGCATATGAGAATAAAGGCTTTATCAAAGAAATCGATGCAGATGAAACAGTTGTCGATTTTTCCTGTGGCGCTGCCCGTGTAGGTTCGGGTACCTCTTATGTAGGTTTCTATTATACCCCGAAAGACGACATGGCTGCTGTGTGGTGTGCACCGTCGTCTGCCAGTGCGTTGACTCCTTCTGGAAACGGATTTGAGTGGCAAGAATCAAATGGGGATAATCGGTATTATACCGAGCATATCTGTGGAAATTTCTATTATTATGAGGCTTCTTTCTAAATTGCACCTCGGGGAGTGATTTGCACCCCACTGGGAGATGGATGCACCCCATCTAAAAGTGAGATGCACCCCATTTATGGAACTCTATTAAACCTGCACATTATACCCAAAACATTCAAACCCGAACCTTTTACCAATCGGTGAAACGTTCGGGTTTGTTGTTTTCTTAAATGATTTAAATTAGGTCTTTGTTTGTGGTCGTACAGAGCCTCCCTCTGTACGACCACTTCTTCGCTTCAAAGGATTTCTTACATAAAGGAGATTTGAAATGAAGACTACAAAATCAAGAATCATTATCTTTGTTATCGCAATTACATACAACCTGCTACTGGGTTTGTACCTCAAGAACTTTCTCGTCCTCTCACAAACCCTGACAGCATTCTACTTACTGTCAGTGTTACCCGCATTCTTTCTGCTGACAGAACCGCGCTCACTGGCTATGAGGGCAATCGTATATATCGACTTGGTGCTCAATATCCTTGTGAACCTAATCTACTTCATATGCTGTCGTAGATTGCTCCCGATTATGACAATGCTTTTACTCATCACCGAACGGATGTATTTCATTACTTTTTCTGTTAGATTTCACAAAGATAGTTTGCTTACAAAAATTTATGTTTTAGCAGTAGATAAGGAGGTATAGTTATGATTACAACAGAAAAAGAAACTATTTTCCACATTTATCATACCGAAGAACAATACGAACGAGGCGAATTTAGCAAAAGCGCATTAGACGGATTTTTGCGGTTTAGAAAGGGAATTTCTCATACCTTCGGGTATTCATTATTTCCCAATTATCTTTTTGAAAACCACACCGGTTTTATAGGTGAGCTCCAGCCAGGGGAGGACCAGATCGGGATTGAAAGCGCGGATCTTACCAAAGTGTCCGCCCAGCTCAAAACTGAGGTCACCGGAATAACCAACAGCCTTCAGGGCACTGCAGATGCTATCCCATTCTACAGTTCCGGCAAGGGGAACAAAATGGTTATCGGAATTGCTGTTGTTGTCGTTCAAATGTAATGCTTTGATCCGTTTTCCCAGAATAGGGATATAGGTGCGGGCGTCCTTGCGGACGATATGCATATGTCCGGTGTCCAGACAAAGACCGAAGATCTCCTTGCCTGCTTTTTCATTCAGCTCGTCAATGAGCCGGGCAGTTGCGTATGGGTCAGAAGCGGGACCCTCAATAAAGACATCATTGTTGTCAGTTTTGTATTTGCGAACATAAAGATTTTCCATACAAGCCATCACATTGTACTGTAACAACTCAGGGATCAGTGATTCAAACAAGTGTCGATTCAGCCGATCGATCTCCTCCGGGGGATCAACGGTGTTGTCAAATTTATAATCCACGCCGTGAATGACCAGCCGGGGACAGCCGATGTAACCGCAAAATTCAATGATCCGCTTGTAAATGCGGATGCAGTATTCTGTCACCTCCGGGTGACCTGCAACATAAGCCGGCTGCGGGGCGTGGCCCTGTGTTACAAAAAGTCCGTGCTTGCGGATGGCGGCAATGGTTTCGGCATAGTATTCGATGACCTCATCCAGAGATTTTTCAAAAATACATTTGCCCTCATAGTCCGGACTTCTTGTATTGGCACCGCCACTCATACCCATATCGATTGCCGTAAATCCGGCTTTTGCAATGAGCGCATAACGCGCATCTGCGGTCATATCCAATCCGGAAATGACTGCGTTGTTTACACTGATATGCATTGATGTTTTCTCCTCAATCTGTATTGCTTATAAATTCGTCCAGCAGGGTGTCCTGCAGTTTTTTCAGCAAGTCGGGTGCTTTGCCACCTACCTGCCTGCCGTCAACTTTTTCTGCAGCCAGGCAAAGGGCGCCTGCGGAGGAAACCATAACTTCATCCGCATCAAACAGTTCATCGAGTGTATAGGGACGCTCCGCAACGGGAATCCCTAACTGCCCGCAAGCCTTTATAATATGTTTTCGGGCAATGCCGGGTAGAATCAGATTATCCGTTGGTGCGGTGATCAGGCAGCCGTCCTTGAAAATGTGTACATTGCTGTGGGCGCATTCGGTAACTCTGCCGTTTCTATGAAAAACCGCTTCAAAACAGCCTGCTTCTTTTGCCTTTTGGGATGCCATCACTGCCGGGATCAGGTTCACGGTTTTGATGTTGCAGTGGTAAAAGCGGGTGTCCTCCATCGTGATCAGGCTGACCTTTTTGTAAATGTCCAGAATTTCTTTCGGATAGATGTTTATCCAAATATTTGCCTTGGAATCCTCAGAAAAGGTGTGATTTCTCACCGGGTCACAGGCTCTGCTTGCCTGAAAATAAATGAAATTGTTGCCGGTGTCCATCTTCGAAACCATTTCACACAGCAGTGCCTTCATTTCTTCCTGGGTGCAGGGTAAATGGATCTGAAGAAACTGGGCGCTGTTATAAAAGCGGGCAATATGCTCATCGACCGCAAAAATATTATAATTGCGGCTATATGTTGCATCATATACACCATCGCCGAAAAAGCAAACCCGGTCACCCATCGGGATGCGCATATTCTCCAGTTCATCATAAGTGCCATTGTAATATCCTAAATTTTTCATTACGAGACCTCGTTCTTTCGTAAAATCAATTTGCCGGGGGTGGCACCGTTATAAATGGCATTTTCCGCTACCAACTGACCGCTTACAAATACATAAAACAGACCCTCAGCCCGTTTGGTACAATCCTTAAAATCTGCCCGATCAATAATTGTATCGGGATCAAATATACAAATGTCAGCATCGTACCCCGGGGCAAGCAGACCTTTTCGTTGAAGCCCATATACGGAAGCAGGCAGGGAGGTCATTTTCCGAATCATTTCAGGTAGTGACACCACATTACGCTGGCGAACATATCTGCCCAGAACCCGGGGGAAGGAGCCTCTTAGGCGGGGATGATAGTCAGTTTTGTCACCGGCAACGGCAGAATCGGTACAGATCATCGTCCGTTCGTATGCCATAACCGTTTCCACATCGGCTTCGCACATAGACAAGAAGGAAGCTTGGCACTGAGGCTGTGCCTGAAGAATATCGAACAGGGTCTCGTACACATCTTTGCTGTGCAGTTGTGCAGCTTCTGTCAAAGTCAGACCGCTGAATGCAGGATCGTAAGCGCAGGTGTTGATTTGCACCCAGGACAGATCCTCACCCCATTTTTCAAGGTTCTTTGTCTTTAATTCACTGCGCAGCCTGATATCTTTCATATATTCAGGCAATTGGTCGTTTACATACTTGTCCGGGATGAAACGAGCCGCCAAAGAGGTGGAAGATGCAATATAGGGATATACATCGCAGTATAAGTCCGCACCCTCCCTGATTGCTTGCCGGATCAAAGCCAGGGTAGTATTCACTTTCCCGTGGTTTTGACGGAACATTGCCTTGTGGTGGGAGAATACGGTGCGAACATCGGCTGCCTTGGCAACTGTGATCATCTCAGATACTGCAGCAACCAGATCGTCGGCTTCGCTGCGAATGTGGGCAGAAAGCATACCGCCGCATTCTTTTGCAACCTTGGCAAGATAGATCAGTTCCTCAGTCCTGGCATAGCAGCTGGGGGTATAAATCAGACCGAAAGAAATACCCAGAGCGCCAGCCTGAATGCCATCCCGAAGAAGCTTGCCCATTTTTTCAAGTTCCCCTTGGGTGGCACTTCGCTTTTCCATACCCATAACCACCCGGCGCAAGGCGCGGTGACCAACAAAGGTAGCAAGATTGGAGCCCTGGGGCACCTGCGCCGCCTGATCAAGCATCGTGCTTGCAAGGACGACTTCTCCATTTTTCAGGGCAGGCCAGTTAGTGCTACCGCAGTTGCCGCCAATGCTGGTGGTAATGCCTTGCTCAGCCTTTTCGGCTTGCCCGGGGAAGGTGAGCACCGTACTGTCAGAATGGCTGTGGGAATCAATAAATCCGGGCGTGACCACAAGACCTCTTGCATCAATGATCTTTTTGCCGCCAGTAAGGTTTTCGGCAATGCAAGCGATCTTGCCGTCTTTGATCGCCAAGTCACTGTCAAAAGCAGGACATCCTGTGCCGTCTAAGATCTTTCCGTTTTTTATAATGATATCATACATAGTGTGCCTCTGGTGATCTTTTATTTATATGCAATGCCTGCCAAAGAATCGTTTACAATGCTCTTAAACACAGTACAATTCTGATATTGGAGCAACAATTCTTCGATATAAGGTGCTTTTTCTTTTCTCACAATGCATAAAACAACCCGGGTACTTTCTTTGGAATAGGCTCCCTGTGCAGCAATAATGGTGGCTTTTTGATGAAGCTTGTGGATGATGTCTGCACAAAGCTGCTCTGCGTTTTGGGTGATGATCTCAAATTTTACCGTTTCATTTTTGGAGGAACGCAGCCTGCTGCAGACGGAGCTGGTGATAAAGGAATATACAATGCTGCAGATCACAGGTTCAACAGACAGACCGTACACAAAGTAAGAACTGATTGCAATTAGGATATTGATCATAAATATGATGTTCATCAGCTCCAAATGGGGCTTCTTATGCTTGATGAGTGCAGATATAATGTCGATACCTCCGGCTGAACCGTTCAGATTTAAGGTGACAACATATAAAAGTCCTCTTAATGTACCTGCTGCTACCGGTGCCAGAACGATGCTTGTTCCGGTGCTTGTTAAATAGTAAAATTTCGAAAGGTCTAGTGCTTCCAGACAGACCACTGATACTGAAAATGCAAGGATAAAAATGGTGCTTTTCAGGGCAAATTCACGGTTCAAAACCACAAATGCAGCAACAACAAGCGGTAAATTTATAAGAAGTGACAGGTAGCCCATATTGATATGGAGCACATCCTGGATCATTGTGCAAATTCCGTCAATTCCCGCAGGTGCAAATTGGTTGGGAAAAACAAACAGCACATAATTGAGTGCAGCAAGAAAGGCGATCACGCCGATTGCCAGATAGCTTAATACTTTTTTGAGCCCCTTCATTATAAAAACCTCACTGTAAAAAAGCTTGTGCATATCTTAACAGACCGGTTCGAATTGATACCAATGATCCGGGACGAAATCTGCCAGCTTTTTATTATCCATTGGGAGCATAATTCCGTAACCGGGGTCGTTCCAGTAGGAGCTGTCGAAATTGCGGCTCATATAGTACAGCTCGCCGGTTGGGTCATAGCAGTTTTCCATCACTGTGTATACCTGCCCCTCCTGTCCGCGATGCTTTGTGTGGGTACATTCCACATCTGAATAGCGGAACTGCATCCGCATCATACGGATATTGTTTCTTGCATAGGCAGTTGTTGCAGCAGCAAAAGCCTTGTCAAAGAGGGCGTAGCAAGCTTCCTTGTCAATATGCTCCATCAGATACAGTCCGGCAAATTTAATGGCGACCTGACCTTCAAGGGTGGCTTCTGCGATCCGGATAATCTCAGCAATGTAGGGCGCGCCTTCTCCAAATATCCTTGTAAAGCGCTTCAGATGGTCCTCCATAGAGAAACTGATATCATAGCCGGTTCTGGCAAAACAATAGTAATTAAAGATGTGGTTCCAGAAATTATAGTACTCGATTTGTGTGGAACTGCCGGAAATGCCAACCTCTGTAAACCGTGTCCAGATGCTTTGCATTTCATCTGCTGCAGGAATGTAGCGCTGGCGGGCGGACTGGTTGCCCATATAGTAGTCGTAGAACATAAGTTTGGCGCCGGTTTTGCCCCATTCCAAAAGGTCTTTTTCAAAGAAAGTACCAATCAGGCTCGTTCCGTCGGATTTGCCGATTTTTCGCAATCCGGTATGATGCCATACGGCCTCGCAAACGCAGATGTTAGGTTCCAGCTCCAAGCCCTCCAGATAGTTCCAGATGTCCACATACATCGTTAAAATGATGGTGACCTCCGGATGGGTCTGGCGAATAATTTTTGCCACGGCATTTATGAAATACGCGTAGTTTTCGCCCTTGGTGTATTTGCTGCACGCCTCGCAGCAGCACTGGGGGCGTTTGCCGTCCAGGGGCAAAATAGAGATCGTATCTACCTCCGGGTTCAGCTCGATCCACTTGAGAATGTTGTTGGCAAATACCTCCGGCAGTTCCGGATTGCGGCTGCACAAAGCCCAGCCACCCCAGTGGTCTGTGATCTTGAAGCGGGTGCCGTCTTCCGTAAGCTTGTAATATTCCGGATGAGTCTCATAGTAATGCTCAGGGAAATAGGCGTTTCCATCCTGAGGCAGGAAGTAGGGCAGCATATCGTGGTAGCCAGCCATAATGCAAATGCCGCGGCGCTCGATCTGCTCAATAAGACCGGCTTCCTTTGCCTGATCAAAGGCGTACATCCAGTTGTAAATACGGTTATAGCGGTTCTTAGCCAGCCAGTCGATAAAGCTACGGTTAAGGAGCTGATCTACCTTTCTGTGATGATACTCCACATTTGCGGTTCGGAAAATATTATCCGCAGCGGCTTTGATATAGGAAATTCCAGACAGATCGATCTGCTGCAATTGGGGAACATAGTCGCCGCCAGCAATTTCGGGATTTACATAGGCCGCAAAGCTGCAGCCAAAGTAGCGTTCAAGGAGTTCATAAACAGCGTATATTGTACCTCTTTCCCGCTCGTTCACATTCTTACTGCTGCCGGCACATACCAGGGTGGTATCCCCAAAGGTCTTAATGAAAATGCCCTCAGGGCCGGGAACCAGCTGGTCAAAGGCTTTCTCGGATATGTAGTTAGCGGTCATAGCATTGCGCTCCGGACCGCCGATCAGAATTTTATCGCCGGTAATTTCGGAGAGATCCGAAGCCAAGGAAACACAAATACCGTCAAATATCTGTGACAGATACTTTACCAGCTCTTCAGCGGCAAAGGTCTCCCGGGTGGTGGCCTCGCCGGGGAGTACAACGGTTATTTTGGAAGTATTTGTAATGTTCATTGAAACCCCTCCAAAGCTTTCTTATGTGCATTATTTTATATTGTAACACATCTTAAAATTCACTGTCTATTGCGAAAACTGTGTTTAATATTGCTAATACTGTTCAAACATTCTTACCAAACCGACAAATTTCTGTTTGACGGATAAATGCCTTCCCCTGGGGGAAGGTGGATTCAAATCCGAACACACTCGTTCGGATTTGAAGACGGATGAGGGTAAACCATAAGCCAACTTGCAGGAATTGTTCTTGTTGCAAGTGCAAGATTTCCCTCATCCGCCCCTGGGGGGCACCTTCCCCCAGGGGAAGGCATCGTCAAACAGGAATTTGATAAAATGAGGGAGGTGGCTCAGCGCTTGAGCCACCTCCCAAAATTGCCTTCATCCTGGAAAATATGCGTTTCTTTACAGCCTCTTTGTGTCGTTCCTAAGGCTTATCTGCTGCTTAAACTGCTGGGGTGTCATAGCCATATGCTTTTTATACAGCCGGTAGAAATTGGAGTAATTCTGAAACCCTGCCTGGTGGCAGGCTTCTTCTATGGGATGATTTTGGGTAATCAGATTGTTGAAATGGTTAATGCGAAGGAAGATCACATAATTCCAAACAGATGTGCCCACATTGTCCTTAAACAGATGGGACAGGTAGGATTTGTCCACGTGAAAAGCCTTTGCAATGCTGGAAATGCTGATGTCCTCCTGATAATGGGCATTGAGAAAAAGAAGGACATTGTGGATGAGCTTATTTTCATAAGCCGGTGACTGTGTGATTGCAGAAGGATCTGCCAGCAATGTGTTGATCTGCACCAAAAG
>JAZNDD010000098.1:0-7415 GCA_045587865.1 Faecousia sp. | reverse complement strand
ATTTTGCATTATGCACTTTGCATTTTGCATTTAATAAGGGCGCGTGCATTGCACGCGCCCTTCGCTTATCAGGTTAATTTCAGTTCAGCAAGAACGATTCTCTTATACTTCTTTTCTATGGGCCAGGTTTCTTCTGCCGCGGTTGCCTTTGCCTCGATCTTTTCGCTGATCATCTGGTTTTCTGTTTCCACTTGCCAGATCTCATCCAGACCTACAAAGAACATAATGTGGTAACCGAATTTGGTTTTTACCAGACCATAATCGCCGTATTCGTGTTCCTCAAAGAGCAGCCAGCGTTCAAATTCCTCTACCATCTGTCCTTCGGTCACCTGGGTATACAGACCACCGTTGGAACTGGAACCGGTATCTACAGAATACTCCATTGCAAGCTGTGCAAAAGTCTCCTCGTTTGCGTCGCCCTCCAGCCATTTGTCCAGGATCTTCTGTGCTTCTTCCTGGCAGGCTGCCCAGGCTTCCTCAGAATATACGGTATTGCCTTCTTCGTCTGTTTCACCGCCCTCAGGCTGGATCAAAATATGACGAACACTGCCGTAAGCACCTGCATCTTTGGTAATACCCTTCTCAGCCAATGCCTCTTCATTTTCTGCAAAATAAGCTTCCAATTCTTCCTGGGTAGGCTTCAGTACCTCATAAAGATGAGACACATAATCAACAGCAGTAAACCGTTCCTTCTGATACTTAACATAGTGTTCCACATCATAACCTGCACCGAAATCAGACTCGATCATCGTCTGCGCATCCACAAACCCGTTTTCCACTGCGATCTTATCGAGTTCCTCTTCAAAGGTGTCGATGGATTCCTGCATTTCTGCGCTGACCGTGTAGCCTTCTTGCGCAGCGAGCATATTCATTACAGCATAACTGTACCAAGTCCCAAGAGCGTTATCTATAAACATCTGCTGCCAGGTAATGTTATCCTCTTCATTGGCAATTTGCTGATCCAGAGGTTTTGTATAGTCCAGACCCATATAACTTAAATAGTAACTGTTATTATTCAAAAAGTCCATTACACCCATTGCATAATAAAACTGGAACGTACCGTTGTCCAATTCCCTGTCACCGGCAGTAGCAATGATTTTATCTGCCTTTTTGTTGAGAGTCTTTTCGTCAACTGTATAGGAGTCCTTATAAAAAACATCGTTTTCCTTTTTCTCAAAACTGAAGATTTCATCAAAACTCAAAATGCCCAGACTGTTCAAAACAAAACCCGCAAGCACTGCGACCAGCACGAACCCGGCAATCACTGCCAATGCAATTTTCCAAACAGACTTTTTCTTTTTTTCTACCTGGAGTACTTCCAAACCGCACTCAGGACAAACTTGCGCACCCTTCTCCAGTTTTGCGCCACAAAATTCACATTCCATATTTTTCGCCTCTTTCCACCTGCATCTGCAAGCGTAGTATCGTTTGTTAGTTTAACACGGTTCCGGTGTAAAAGCAAGTGCAAATGTTTTTTGCAAAAAATCGGCTTGCATCCCTTGCAAAAATGACAGAAAAATGGTAGTATAATAAATTGAATTAGTATGTACTAAGGAGCACATTATGAGCACCAAAACCACTGTTATTTCCCCAGAAGCGTTGCAGCAGCAATTTGCCTTCTGTGAACAAATAAAATCCTATTGGCACAGCCAAAGTCTGACACCCCGTGCCTATGTGGAAACCTATGGCTGTCAGCAAAACGAGGCAGATTCCGAGCGCATTCGGGGCCTGCTGATTGAAAGCGGCTATGCCATTACCGATACTGCCGAAGGCGCCGATGTGGTAGTTATGAACACCTGCGCCATCCGAGAGCACGCACAAATGCGGGTATTTGGCAATTTGGGTGCCCTGACCCACACGAAGCGCCGCCACCCCAGACAGAAAATTTTCCTTTGCGGCTGTATGGCCGGACAGGAAAAAGTCGTTGAACGAATTAAAAGAAGTTATCCCCACGTGGACGGCGTGTTTTCCACCCACCATCTGTGGCAGTTTGCCCAGATCCTTCACAGAGTCCTGTTTACCGGCAAACGCACCTACTTTACAGAAGACGAGCCCGGTTCCATTGCAGAGGGTCTGCCCCAGCAGCGGGACAGCAAATTAAAAGCCTGGGTTTCCATTATGTACGGTTGCAACAATTTCTGCCCCTACTGTATCGTGCCCTATGTGCGTGGTAGAGAGCGCAGCCGAAAACCGGAGGACATTTTGTCGGAGTGCCGTCAGTTGATTGAAAGTGGCGTTAAGGACCTGACACTGCTGGGTCAGAATGTCAACTCCTACGGAAAAGATCTTTCCCAAGCCATTGACTTTGCCGATCTTCTGAAAATGATTGCAGATATCCCAGGTGATTTCCGAATTCGCTTTATGACAAGCCATCCCCGGGATGCCTCCAAAAAACTCTTTGATACAATGGCAGCATCACCAAAGATTGCCAAGCAGTTGCATCTTCCCTTCCAGTCCGGTTCCAGCCGGGTTCTTAAAGCAATGAACCGACACTATGACCGGGAAACCTATCTGGAAAAGGTGCGCTATGCCAAGACAGTAATGCCGGATCTGGTCCTGACCAGCGATGTGATCGTTGGCTTCCCCGGTGAGACGGAGGAAGAATTTGAGGAAACCATTTCTCTGATTGAAACGGTACGGTATGATTCTCTGTTTACCTTTATTTTCTCCCCCCGTCCGGGCACACCTGCCGCAACTATGGACGACCCTACCTCCAAGGAAGATAAAAACCGCAGGTTTGATCGACTTTGCTGTGTGCAAAACCTAATTTCCGAAGATATTCATCGGGGTTACATTGGCAGGACAATGATTTGTCTGATCGATGGATCTGATAAAGGCCTGCTGACTGCACGCACAGAAGGTGGCCGGTTAGTGCGTCTTTCCGGACCGGAATCACTGATCGGGACCTTTGTACCCGTGACCATCACCGACGCATCCACCTGGAGTTTGACAGGTACACTTCCTTTATAAACAACAGAAAGAGGTTGAGCCTATGGCTGCATCCAATAATGAAATGACGCCTATGCGGCGGCAATATTACCAGATCAAGGAACGCAATCAAGATTGCATTCTTTTCTTCCGTCTGGGCGATTTTTATGAAATGTTCGACGAGGACGCCAAGCTGGCAGCCCACGAACTGGATCTGACACTAACTACCCGCGACAGAGGTAAGCCTAAGGAAGAACAAAATCCGATGTGTGGTGTTCCCTTCCATTCCGTAGATTCCTATATTGCCCGTCTGGTTGCCAAGGGTTACAAGGTAGCAGTGTGCGAACAGGTAGAAGACCCGGCGCAGGCAAAGGGTCTTGTGGAACGGGAAGTCACCCGGATTATTACCCCAGGCACAGTAACGGAAAGTTGTATGCTGGATGAAAGCAAGAACAATTACATTGCCTGCTTGTATGCCAACGGTGGAAAAGTGGGTCTTGCGTTCTGCGATATTTCCACCGGTGCATTCTACGCAACCGTTTGTAAGGATGCCCCCTCTGCCGCTGCGGAACTGGGTCGCTTTGCCCCTGCTGAAGTATTGCGCTACGGCAGTGACTGCACTAATCCTGTCTATCAGGACACCTTGCAGCACCGGCTTAGTTGCTGTGTGGATGAGGGAAAACCGGAACAGTTTGATCTGTCTGTTTCCGAAGAAGTCCTTCAAAAGCATTTTGGACAGGATCTAAGCCAGTTGGGTCTTTCCAATCTTCCGGAAGCGGTTATGGCCAGCGGTTCCCTTCTGCAAGTTCTTTTATCCCTTCTGAAAAACGATCTTTCCCATATTCGTCAACTTCAGTATTACACCACCGGTCTGTTTATGGATCTGGATCTGGATGCCCGACGCAATCTGGAACTGACTGAAACAATGCGCAGCAAGGAGAAAAAATGTTCTCTTTTGTGGGTACTGGATAAGACACGCACCGCTATGGGCGGCAGAATGCTTCGCAGTTGGCTGGAAAAACCTTTGCTGGATGCCGCCGAGATCGGACGCAGGCAGAGTATGGTCGCAGAACTGGTAGACCATACCATTATCCGGGGCGAACTGAGCGAAGCACTTCGCTATGTGACCGATCTGGAACGTATGATCTCCAGAGCCGTTACCGGTTCTATTAACGGACGGGATCTTTTGGGCATTGCCCAGGGTCTGCGGGCACTTCCTAATGTGAAGCAACTGCTGGAACAACTGGAATGTCCTATGGCAAAAAGACTTGCGCAAACCATAGACCCTCTGACCGATTGTGCCGATCTGATAGAAAACACACTGGACGACGATCTGCCGCTGACGATCCGGGAAGGCAAACTGATCCGTCCCGGTGCAAACGAAGAAGTAGACCGTCTGCGGGATATTATGAATGGCGGTCATAGCACCATTCTTGCCATTGAAGCAAAAGAACGGGAAGCAACCGGCATCCGCACCTTAAAAGTCAGTTACAACCGGGTATTTGGCTATTATATTGAAGTATCCAAATCCTTTATAAATCAAGTGCCGGAGCACTATATCCGCAAGCAGACGCTGGCAAACAACGAGCGCTACATTACCCCCGAACTTAAGGAGCTCGAGGAGCAGGTTCTCACTGCAAAAGACCGGGTAACCGCCCTTGAATATCAGTTATTTAACGAACTGAGGGAGAAGGTTGCCTCTATGGCATCGAGAGTGCAGATCTCTGCTGCCGCTGTGGGAGAAACCGATGCGATCTGCTCTTTGGCAGTCGTTGCTGTGAAGCAGGGTTATTGCCGTCCTGAGATCACACTGGGCAATGAAATCCAGATCAAAGATGGCCGCCATCCGGTGGTTGAGAAGATGCTCACAGACTCTCTGTTTGTGCCAAATGATACTTCAATTGGTATGGCAGATAACCAGGTCACCATCATCACAGGCCCCAATATGGCCGGTAAGTCTACCTATATGCGTCAGGTAGCACTGATCGTACTGATGGCACAGATCGGTTCTTTTGTACCTGCCCGCAGTGCCCGGATCGGCATTGTGGATCGGGTGTTTACCCGAATTGGCGCCAGCGACGATCTGGCTTCCGGACAGTCTACTTTTATGGTAGAAATGTCCGAAGTGGCGTCTATCCTGAAATATGCCACATCCAGAAGCCTTTTGATCCTCGATGAGATCGGCAGAGGCACATCCACGTATGACGGTATGGCAATTGCCCGTGCCGTTCTGGAATATGCCGCAAATCCCAGACACTTAGGTGCAAAAACTTTGTTTGCTACCCATTATCACGAGTTAAGTGCCATTGAAGAAGAACTTCCCAATGTGAAGAACTTCAACATTGCTGTGAAAAAACGGGGCGACAAAATGATCTTCCTGCGCAAGATCGTGCCCGGTGCAACCGATGATAGTTACGGTGTGGAAGTTGCAAAACTTGCAGGTCTTCCCTCTGCTGTCACCAATCGGGCATCTCAAATCCTTGCAGAACTGGAAAGCCAGGATCCCAACCGCCCTGTACGGGTTCGGGAAAGTGAACCGGACGATCAAATCAGTATGATGGATTTGACCGGACAGCAGGTCTGTGCCGCCCTGGAAGGGCTCAGCGTGGAAACACTGACCCCTATTGAGGCTATGAACGAACTGTATAAACTCAAGAAAATGCTTGGTTAATATGTAAGGAACTTTATGAAACTTTCTATTTCTATGAACCGCCGGGAGGTCGTTGCCGGTTGGGTGCTGCTAGCCGGTCATCTGCTGTATTTACCGGGTCTTGCAGTTACCATTAACAGCATACTCCCTACACCTTTGACGGACACCGTGCTCAATACCCTACTATTTCTCACAGAATTCCTTTTGTCTGTTCTTATATTCCGGAGGTTTCTGGGTGCATCCACCCGTCAGGCATTTCGTACCCCTTTTCGTTGTCTGCGGTTTGCCCTGTTCGGTCTTTTTCTGTACTACCTTGGAACATTCCTTGTAGGTTTGTTGATTACTACCATCAATGCGGATTTTTCCAATATAAACAATGATAATGTTTACACAATGGTACAGGACAAATATATATTGATGGCGGTCAGCACCGTTCTGCTTGTGCCTTTTACGGAGGAATTATTATACCGGGGAATGGTTTTTCGTTCCCTCCAATCCAAAAGCCGCATTGCCGCTTATGTTGTTTCTACGGCTGTATTCGCACTGATCCACATAGTTGGCTATATTGGTACGACTTCTTCTGTAACCTTACTGCTGTGTTTTATGCAGTATATTCCCGCAGGACTTACTCTTGCCTGGGCGTATGAAAAAGCAGATACGATCTGGGCACCTATTTTGATGCATATAACCATCAACCAGATCAGCATTTCTCTTATGAGGTGATATCTTATGGCAAAAATCATACAACTGACCCCTCATATTGCAAATCTTATCGCCGCGGGTGAAGTGGTGGAGCGACCTGCAAGCGTAATCAAAGAACTTTTGGAAAACGCAGTGGATGCAGGTGCAACACAAGTCACTATCGAACTGCGGGACGGCGGTATGACCTTTATGCGCGTGACCGACAACGGCTGCGGTATGACCCCGGAGGATGCGCGCACAGCCTTTTTGCGTCATGCCACCTCTAAACTGCGGACTGCAGAAGATCTGGCCGCCATTTCCACAATGGGTTTTCGCGGTGAAGCCCTTGCCGCCATTGCCTCTGTCAGCCGGATTGACCTGCTGACAAAAACGCCCGGCTGTGTATCAGGAACCAGCATTACACTGGAAGCAGGAAATATCACTGAGGAAACGGAAGCCGGCTGTCCCGATGGCACAACGATCATTGTGCGGGATCTGTTCTTTAATACGCCTGCCAGAATGAAGTTTATGAAAACGGATTCTTATGAGGCTGGAAAAGTATCGGACACGGTTCAACTGCAGGCTCTTGCCCATCCGGAAGTGGCATTTCGTTTTCTGCGGGATGGGAAAGAAATTCTGTCCACACCCGGTTCCGGAAAACTTCAGGATGCGGTCTATAATATTTACGGACGGGAAAGCAATCAGATGGTGCCCGCAGACAGCACCTGGGAAAACTGCCGCCTGACCGGTTTTGTAAGCAAACCCAGCAACGCCCGTCCCAGCCGTGCAAGACAGGTATTTTTTGTAAACGGTCGCCCGGTTCGCTCTGCGTTGCTGATCAAAGCACTGGAAGAAGCGTACCGCAATCAGATTATGGTAGGAAAATTCCCAGCCTGTGTTTTGCACTTGAACATCCCCGCATCCTGCGTGGATGTGAATGTGCATCCTGCAAAAACGGAAGTCAAATTCCTGCAGGAAAAGGTGGTGTTTGACTGCGTTCATTATGGCGTTCTGGGTGCGCTGAATAAAGCACCCGACTGTCCGCAAATGCAGTTTAAGGCACCGGTACATACACCGGCTGCACCCCCTTGTGTATCTGCCAAGTCTGAACCCAAGCCTTTCTTCCGCACAATGACTGCCAAAGAATATCAGCAGT
>JAZNDD010000097.1:0-6242 GCA_045587865.1 Faecousia sp. | reverse complement strand
AATAACGGCTGTTGCCTTCTCCTCATCGATAGAAAGGGTTTTTACATCCTGAAAAGTTCCTACCATCGACATATCACAGCTTGTAATGTTGCCGTTTCCGTCTACAACGATCCGCAGCATATCTGTCGTTTCATAGCCGCTTACTTCTCTGTAGTAAGTATATGTATACCTAATAAAATCATAGTCCTTAAAGGGATCTACTTTAACCTTATAATCCTTTAAAGAAATGTAGTTGCCGGCAAGTTCGTCTGCCGCTTCTCTGCACACAGTTTCGTCCACTATTTTTCCTGCTTGTTCTGTCTTTCTATACAACGAAATGCAAGTCAATTCCTGTGTCTTTGCATTAACATAAAAGTAAACAATTTTTCCGTCTTCCGTATTTCCCATATAGCTATGACTAATATAGGTATTGGGCATCCTTGTATAGGAACCTTCGTAACTCCCGGTGTATGTCTTGCCATTAAATGTCACAGTCATCTCTTTCGGTGCTGCCACATCATCGTGAGGATTGAGCTTTTCACTGCTCCACTCAGGAATATCCGAGGTGTGTTTTCCTTCTATGCCGTCTGATGCAGAACCAAGATCCAAAACTGTGTATGCCAGTTCCTTTTCAGCACAGCCACTAAGTATCCCCAAAGTCAACACTGCTACAATCAATAAGGGTATTATTCTCAATTTCTTCATAAACACACACCATCCTTTCCTTTTCACCTGTTTGCAGCGGTCTTTCTCCTATTAAAATTATAACATTACCACGCCCTCATCACAAGCTGGTAATATATACAAAAAGCAGGTATTCTTGTGTATAGATGCCATCGGTAAGTAGGGGCGACTATCATGTCGCCCGTGGGCGATCAATCGCCCCTACATCCCGTGGATATAGAAATTCCAAAGTTTGAAGGCGTGTTGCAACTATTTTTGCAACACGCCCATTTCATTTTATTTATTCTATCCAGCCACGGCGGCGGAAGAAGCGGTCCAGTGCACCCACGATCAGGGCGTGATCCTGCATATCCGGAAGTCCCGACACGCAGAGTGTGCCAAACAGGCAGCCATCCTTTGTTTGCAGAGGAAATCCTCCACCAACACCGGCGTAATCATCCGGATTGGGAAAGCCGGGAATCGTATCTGCAAGGGTCTTTTCATTCATTGCCATTTCAGCCGCTACCAGCACAGAACTTTTACCCGTTGCAAGCACGGTATTGCGCTTCTTCTTCAGCCACATCTCCTGCATAGTTCCGGTCCGGCCGGGAAGAAAGCGGAACATCTGTGTGTTCCCAATATAAATCTCCATTGCTACCTGTTTGGGGAAGTCCTTATTAGACTCCATCAGGTCGCAGACCAGTTCCCATACATCGTCCCGGCTAAACTCCGGAAACCGATATGTTTCCTGATGCTGTACATATAACGTATAATTATCGATCCATTTCTGTTGGCGTTCATCTATCATCAGGATATCCCTCCTGTATTTTTATTTAAAATTTCTTTTTGCAATGGGTTTGCACTTTTCCTGAATCAGCAGTAAGTCTGAAATAATGCTGTTGGACACCAAAAAACCGTTGGGTGTCAAGTGCCAGCGGCCGTCATAGGTCTTTACTGCCAGGCCGTTTTCCTTTTGCTTTTCCAGCACTTTCTGCAGCGGCCCAAAGGGCAGCAAATAGCGTTTTTCGTATTCCTTGGGATCCAGACCGGAAACGGTACGCAGGCGCATCATCAGGTACTCTCCCGCCCGCTCTCTGGGGGGCACTTCCTGCACTTCCCGAAGCACCTGTCCGCCGGTACGGATGCCGTCAATATACGCCTGCAGATCCCGGACGATGGCAAACCGCCGTCCGCCGAAATCGGAACTGGCATCCGGACCGAAGCCCAGATACTCGCCCCCGTTCCAGTATTTCAGATTGTGCCGGGACACGTGACCTTTTCGGCAGAAATTGGAAATTTCATACTGCCGGTAGCCCTGCTGGCGCAAAATTTCAATGGCCGCCAGATACATATCCGCCTGCGTATCATCGTCTGCCAGATTGCAGCAGTCCTGATACGCATACAGGGGTGTGCCCTCCTCCACCTTCAGTCCGTAGCAACTAATATGCTCCGGCTGCAACTTCAGCACATTCTGAAGGGTCTTTTCCCAAGCCTCCAATGTCTGCCCGGGCAGACCGTACATCAGGTCCAGGGAAAGGTTCTTAAAGCCCATTTTGCGAATGCGTTTGACCGCATTGACTGCCTGGGCATAACTGTGGGGGCGACCCAACCGTTTGAGAATATCGTCATTATCGCACTGAATTCCCAGACTCACCCGGTTAAAGCCCTCACTGCGCAGCCGCCGCAGCAGCCGATCTGATACGGAGTCGGGGTTGGCTTCAAAGGTGATCTCCGCATCCCGGGCCACATCAAAACTTTTGCGAATGGTGCTCAAAACCGCCGCCATCCCCTCTGCCCCAAAGAAACTGGGCGTACCGCCGCCAAAGTAAACGGTGTCTACCAGATAGTTCGGTGCCAGTGCGCCTGCCTCTTTAATGTGGCTGCACACAGCCTCCAGATAGCCGTCTAACAGGCTGGATTCTTTGGTGGTCAGGGAGTAAAAATCACAGTACTGACACTTGCTCCGGCAAAAAGGAACGTGAATATATATCCCAAGGGGAATTTTATTTTTTCGGGATAATAAAGCCATAAACCTCTCCAATCAATTGTCAATTGTCCACTGTCAATTGTCTATTCTGCGCGTTGCGCAGTTAGTCTTCGTCCAGTTTCAACACTGCCATAAAGGCTTCAGAAGGAACGGCCACTGTGCCGAACGTACGCATCCGTTTCTTGCCTTCCTTCTGCTTTTCCAGCAACTTCTTCTTTCGGGTAATATCGCCGCCGTAGCACTTGGCAAGCACATCCTTGCGCAGTGCCTTAATGGTCTCCCGGGCAATGATCTTGCCGCCGATGGCCGCCTGCACCGGGATCTCAAACTGGGCACGGGGAATATTTTCCTTAAGTTTTTCACATATCTTTCTGGCTCTGGGATAAGCATTGTCTGCAAACAGGATAAAACTCAGGGCATCCACCACATCGCCGTTGAGAAGGATATCCAGTTTTACCAGTCTGCTGGGACGGTAGCCGATCAGTTCGTAATCCAAAGAGCCGTAGCCTCTGGTACGGGACTTCAGGGCATCGAAAAAGTCGTAAATAATCTCATTGAGGGGCATTTCATAGTGCAGTTCCACCCGGTTGGCATCCAGATAGACCATATCCTTAAATTCGCCCCGGCGGGAAGTTGCCAGATCCATAATGTTGCCCACATATTCCTGGGGTGCCATCAGATTTACCTTTACAAAAGGTTCTTCCGCCAACTGGATCTCCATGGGGTCAGGGTAGTCCAGGGGGTTATCCACCATCAGAACTTCACCGCTTGTCTTGGTGACCCGGTATACAACGTTGGGGGCGGTGGTGATCAGGTCCAGATTGTATTCCCGTTCCAGGCGCTCCTGAATGATCTCCATATGCAGTAGTCCCAAAAAACCGCACCGGAAGCCAAATCCCAACGCAATGGAACTTTCCAGTTCATAGGTCATAGAGGCATCGTTAAGTTTCAGCTTTTCCAACGCTTCCCCCAGATCCTGGTATTTTGCGCCGTCTGCCGGGTATACGCCGGAATAGACCATCGGCTGTACCGGACGGTAGCCGGGAAGGGGTTCGGTGGCAGGTGCTTCTACAGTGGTAATGGTATCGCCCACCTGGGTATCCGCTACGGTCTTAATGGATGCGGTGATGTAGCCGACTTCACCGGCTCCCAAAGCGTCCGCAGGAATCAGGCCCGCAGGGCTCATCGTTCCCACTTCCACCACTTTATACACTGCGCCGGTGGCCATCATTTTAATATCCTGACCTGCCCGGATGGTACCTTCCTTGATCCGCACATAGACGATAACGCCCCGGTAAGAATCGTACTGGCTGTCAAAAATCAATGCCTGCAAGGGGGCTTCCCGGTTGCCGGCAGGGGCAGGCACATCCCGGACGATCATTTCCAGCACAGAATGGATATTGATTCCGTTTTTAGCAGAGATTTCCGGAGCATCCTCGGCAGGCAGACCGATAATATCCTCGATCTCTGCTTTTACTTCCGCCGGGCGGGCAGAAGGCAGATCGATCTTATTGATCACCGGCAGCACTTCCAGTCCTGCATCGATGGCAAGGTAGGTGTTGGCAAGGGTCTGCGCCTCCACGCCCTGGGAGGCATCCACTACCAAAATTGCGCCTTCGCAGGCAGCCAGAGACCGGCTGACTTCATAGTTAAAGTCCACGTGACCGGGGGTGTCGATCAAGTTCAGGGCATAGGTATCCCCATCGTCGGCTGTGTAAGAAAGGGTGGCGGCGGTGGCTTTAATGGTAATGCCCCGCTCCTTTTCCAGTTCCATTGAGTCCAGCAATTGCTCCGCACGGATGCGCTGGTCAATGGCATCGCACGCCTCCAGCAGACGGTCTGCCAAGGTAGACTTGCCGTGATCAATATGGGCAATAATAGAAAAATTACGAATTTTTGAAAGCTCTGTCATAAAACACCTCTGTGTTAATTGACAATTGATAATTGACAATTATTGTGTCCCCAAAGGGGACTTATTGAAATCATTTCCGAAGGAAACACCGAAATTGTCCATTGTCAATTGTCCATTGTCCATTCATTTTTATTTGGGATAATAACACAATGATCGCCTATTCTAAGTAATTATACCGAAATTTTCCGGCGTTGTAAACTGTATCTTTTCGCAAATTTGGGGGAATACTGTCTATCGACGCGACAAAAAACGCCCAAACTTTCTTTTTTCAAAAATTTTTAAGCAAAACCCTTGTCAAAATTCCAAAATCGGCTTATAGTTAATTGAAATTAGGACAAAAGAGAAAGGGACACAAACTATGGCAAACGAAAAGAAGTCCGGCAAGTCTAATGAAGATTTGCAATCTGTGCTCCAGAAACTGATCGCACAGGGCCGCAAGGACGGTATGATCCGCGCCGCAGATCTGAATGCCCATCTGGAAGAATTGGATCTGTCCGCTGAGAAGATCGAGGAGATCTACGATCAGTTTGAAGCAATGAACATTCAGATTCTTACCTCCGATCTGGACCTGGATCTGGATGACGATCTGGACCTGTCTGTGGCAGACGATCTTGGTGACGACATTGACCTGAGCGATGTGGAAGAAGAAGACCTGATCGACCCGGTGGATCTGGTGGCAGAATACAATCTGGACGATCCGGTGCGTATGTATCTGAAAGAGATCGGTCAGATCCGTCTGCTGTCTGCGGACGAAGAAGTGGATCTGGCAAAGCGGGTCTCTGAAGGCGATCAGGAGGCAAAGAACAAACTGACCGAGGCAAACCTCCGTCTGGTGGTCTCCATTGCTAAAAAATATTCCGGCAGAGGTCTGCATATTCTGGATTTGATTCAGGAAGGCAACACAGGTCTGATCCGTGCTGTGGATAAATTTGACTGGACAAAGGGAAATAAATTCTCTACATATGCTACCTGGTGGATCCGGCAGGCCATTACAAGAGCCATCGCCGATCAAGCCCGTACCATCCGGGTGCCGGTGCATATGGTGGAAGTGATCAACAAGGCTACCCGCTGCAACCGGAAATTGGTGCAGGAACTGGGTCGTGAGCCCACTGTGGAAGAGATCGCCGCAGAATTGGGTCTGCCTGTGGAAAAGATCATTGAGGCAAACCGCACCGCTGCGGATACCCTGAGTCTGGACACGCCTGTAGGCGACGAAGAAGATACTTCTATCGGCTCTTTCGTGGAAGACGAGCGCACCCCCGGTCCGGCAGATGCCACTTCCAACGCCCTGCTGGCAGAAGCCCTGAAAGAAATTCTGGACACTCTGACCGAACGGGAAGCGGATGTTCTGCGGATGCGTTTCGGTATGCACGATGGCCGCACCCACACCCTGGAAGAAGTGGGGCAGATCTTTGGCGTTACCCGTGAGCGTATCCGCCAGATCGAAAACAAAGCCATCCGCAAACTCCGCCACCCCAGCCGCGCAAAGAAAATCAAAGACTTCTACTGCTGATCATACTCCCCGGGAAGCACCGCTTCCCGGGGATTTCTTCTTTAAATCGTCAAATTTCTGTTTGACGAACAGGTAATTAAAACGCATGTCATTGCGAACCAGTGCGCACACTGGTGTGGCAATCTCCTGGTACAAGGCTGGTTTTTGAGATTGCCACGTCGCTTCGCTCCTCGCAATGACACGGTTTT
>JAZNDD010000096.1:0-2667 GCA_045587865.1 Faecousia sp. | reverse complement strand
CACCGTATCGCTGTTACCCAAATTGGCAATGGTCAGAATGTTCATACGGTTGGAGTTGCCTTCTGTGAAGCCCAGGGCAATCCGCTGGCTGCCGGCAATATCCATACCGGTTGTCAGGTAGCCGTCAATGCTCAGATAGGTTTCGCTGGCAGTGCCTTTGAGCCGCTGAGAGGGCCACAGGATACCGCTGGCATTTTCGTCGGTTTTCAGTACGATCAGTTTTTGATCTTTCGGCAAAGATACCTTGCCGGAACTGTCCGGTTCCAGAGGAATGTCAGACAGCACAGGAATATAAACCGGCTGACCGGAGGAAGCATCCGTATCGGCTTTAAAAACGGTGTAAGTTACTTCCGACAGATTAGCGATCTGATCGGCGGTCAGTTGCAAACTTGCACCGTTAAACACAGGCGCAGCGGGGGCTGCAGGGGCGGTAGACGGCGGCTGAGTGGGTTCCGGTTCTGTGGGGGCAGTGGGCGTTGCAGCCGGAGAATCTTCCACCTGATGCTCGGTAAAGTTGGCGGCAGGCTCCCCGTTGATCCAGTAGTCTGCAAAGGCAGCAACGAAACTTTCATAGCCTGCACACTCAGACAGATCTGTGTAGAAGTACTGACCGACCACATCGTACCCTTCCTTGCTGTCATAGGGATAGTAGACAGAAAGACCGGTGGTGTTGGAAATGTTGGAAACCTGCTGGATCACCAGTTTGGAAAGGGCAGACTGGAAAGCGGAAACTTCGCTGCCATACAGGTCCTTTAGGTTTTTCGCCATATGACCCATATCCACCAGATCATAGGGAGTCTCGGCGGTCTGGGCAAACCGCTGGGTTTTGTTCCGGGCCTTTGCAATGGCAGAGTAGTTGCCGTTTTTCACGCCGCTTGCCATTTGGGCATACAATTTGTCGGCGGCAGAACGGAAACTGCCCAACCGGGAAAGGTCTAAGCAGGACAGGGTGTACTTGGGTGTGACCTGATAAAGATCCATAGACTTTTCGTAGGTGGTAAGAATGGAACGGGCAATGGTCTGGGTGTCAGAAGTGCTGTTAAGGGTGGAGAGGAAACTGTAGTCCCAGCCGGTGCCCGGCTCAGTTTCTTCGGAGGCAATCAGGTAGTTTGCGTAATTGTCAGCCATTTCTGCCACTTCCATTGTGGCCATCAGACAGGCATCATAGCCCAGGAAGTCCAGTTTTTTGGAGGCAAAGGGGGACGCCTTAAAGGCAGCACTCATTTCCTGCAGATACAGCCGGTCACCGGAAAGTTCATCCAAACCGTAACCGCCCAAAGGACCGCCGCCGTGATCCCAGCAGATCAGACCATAGTGGTTTGCAGGGAAGTTGGTGTATGTATAGTCCAGAAAATCCAGGAAAGTGGCGGGGTCGCCCATATTGGCCGGGGTTTGGGTGTTGGCAACCGCTTCTGCACCGCCGTTTGCAATCTGATAGATCACATTGCAGTCGCTGGGGATATTGTTGTGCCAGTAGCGGCTGCCGCCGGTGTAGATCAGTAAGTTCACCCGGCTGGCGTCAACGCCGCTGTCCATCATCTCTGTGATGTCAATACTGGCACAGCCGCCGTTGGGGCTGCTTTCCAGATCGGAGCCGACGATATACACCATCAGGGTGTATTCTTTTGCGCCGCCATCTCCGGGGGCGCGGGTGACCATATTTTGCAGTTTCTGGTCAGCGGGCAGTTCCTCCAGAGAAAACTGGGGCGCATCGGAATTGACTCCTGCATCCTTATTTGGTACTTCTGTTTCATTGGTATCCTCGCCACAGCCGGCAAACAGACCCAGAAGAAGGGTAAGCAGAAGTAAAAGAGCGATCAAACGGGTACGATTACGCATAGAAATTACCTCTCTTTGCAAATTGATAAAATGATTGTAGCACAGATTGACAAAATTGACAATGACTGGATATAGGGATTTTTATCGTTTCATTTCCATATAGGGCAGCACATCAAAGCCGCATTTTTGATACAGCCGGATAGCGCGCGTGTTTTCTTCTTCCACTTCCAGACGGAAGATACAGCCTGTGAATTTCTCTGTGAGGAAATCGAAAAACTGCTTGCCGACCCCTAGCCCCCGGTAATCTTCCTTCAAATACAGGTCCTCGATCCAGATGCACATTTTGCCGAATTCCGTGGAGTAACTTTTGGCGATCATTGCATAGCCTAAAATGATACCATCGTTTTCGATGATGTAGCCTTCTGCATAGGGGCTGTCGCTGACGCAGGCGTCAATGTCGTTGGAAAAAATCTCCTCAGAACCGTTGCTGAGCACAGCCGGGGAGGCATAAAAGACCTGCATCATTTCCATCACACAGGGCTTGTCTGACGGTTCCATTCTCCTGATCCTAGTGTTCATTTTATTTCCCCCTGAACATTTGATAGGAAAATGATACCATAAATCAGCCCCCACAGCAAGTCCCATAAAACCTTGCAAAAAGGATACAGGGCTGCTGTCTGCCCGGTATAAATGGGTTTTTATTGGATTTTTTGAAAAAATACTTGACAACCTTTGACGCCTTTGTTATAATGACACTCGCCTTTGGACGATTAGCTCAGCTGGCTAGAGCATCCGCTTGACGTGCGGAAGGTCATAGGTTCGAGTCCTATATCGTCCACCATGAAAAGACCGTGATTGTGATACAATCCCGGTCTTTTCAACTAAATC
>JAZNDD010000095.1:0-8607 GCA_045587865.1 Faecousia sp. | reverse complement strand
GGGATACTCCCAGCGTCCGGCAGTTGCATACCGGATGCCCTTATAAACCGCTGTGCCCGATCTGCCTGCACAGCCCCGCAGCACACCGCAGGGTGTATGAACACGATACTCCATAGCCTTCCTCCATAAAAATTCATAGGGGTATTATATCCCCTCACCCACTAAAACGCAACACAAAAAGTTTCCGGCTGGATTTCGTTGTCAACGAATCTCCTGCTCTAAAGCATCGAAATCAGTGGTAGAAAAGAATTCCCCCAAAGTAATGCCCAAACCGTCACAGAATTTCTTGATGGTTACGATGGAAACATCCCGTCTTTTGGGATCCATCATACAATGATATGAGGGCGCGTTGCAAAATAATGCAATGCCCCCTAAAACTATACATTTGTCTACATCCTGCGGATGTAGGGGCGGATATTATCCGCCCGCGGGCGATTGATATTAGTCGCCCCTACATATTCTATCGGAGATTTTTGCACATTTTGCAACTCGCCCGTGTTTTACGCAATCGGTTCAAAATCGCTGGCGCCGTGCTTACACAGAGGACACACAATATCCTCCGGCAGGGGCTCTCCCTCATAGACCCATCCACAGACCTTGCACACATAGCCCTTCTTGCCTTCTGTTTCCGGCTGGGGCTTTACATTGTTCTGATAGTAGGTGTAGGTCATCGTCTCCTTATCGGACATTACCCGTGCCTCGGTGACGGAGCAAATAAACATACCGTGGGTATCCAGGTCTACATAGCTTTCCACCTTCAGGCTCATAAAGGAGTTAATATACATTGGCAGAAAACGCAGTTTGTTATCGCTTCTCAGTTCCTCTGTATCTGCAAATTTGTCGACTGCCCGTCCGCTTTGGAATCCAAAATTTTTGAACAGGTCAAACGGTGCAGTTACATCCAGACAGTTGACATTCATTAAGCCTGTCTGCTTAATAATGTGGTGGGAATAATTTTGCTTATTGATGGTAACTGCGATCCGGTTGGGGGTGCTTGTGACCTGGGAAACCGTATTGACGATCAGGCCGTTATCCCGGGTACCGTCGTTGGAAGTTACCACATACAAGCCATAGCCAATGTTAAACAGGGCGCTCAGGTCATTTTTGTTGGCGGTTTCATCCTGACGGGCAAGGTATTCCTGGCACAGTTCCTGGGCCAACTCTTCAATCTGGTCCTTGCTTTCCTGACTTAAGGCAGAAAGGATCCGGACGGTCGTATCTGCATAGGTGATGTTTTTGGACTTTTCCAACATTCCTGCCATTACCTTTGCCGCCAAAGGTGCCCAGGAGCCGTTTTCCACAAAGGCAACGGTACGGTTCTGGAAATTCCGCTCCGTCAGTTTGTGGATAAAGGTCTTCATATAGGGAAAAATATCTGCGTTATAGGTGGTGGTAGCCAGCACCAATTTTCCGTAACGGAAGGCATCCGCCACCGCCTGTGCCATATCGCACCGGGCTAGGTCATACACCGCCACAGCGGGACAGCCCTTTGCCTGCAGACTCTGGGCAAGTCTTTCCACCGCTTTTTTGGTATTGCCGTAAATGGATGTATAGGCAATTACCACACCTTCCTTTTCTACCCGGTAGGAAGACCAGATATCGTACAAATTCAGGTAATGGCCTAAGTTTTCCTTCAGCACCGGTCCGTGGAGGGGGCAGATCATAGAAATTTCCAGCCCTGCCGCCTTTTTAAGCAGTGCCTGCACCTGGGGACCGTACTTGCCCACAATGCCAATGAAATACCGGCGTGCCTCGTCATCCCAGTTTTCTTCCGTGTCCCAGGTGCCAAACTTACCGAAGCCGTCTGCAGAAAACAGGACCTTATCGCAGGCATCGTATGTGACGATCACTTCCGGCCAGTGGACCATCGGTGCGGTCACAAAGGTCAAAGTGTGCTTGCCAAGGCAGAGAGCATCCCCCTCCCCTACCACAATTCGGCGGTCTGCATAGTCTTCCCCGAAGAACTGGGCGATCATTGCAAATGCCTTTTGGGATGTCACCACTATTGCCTGGGGATAAATAGACAAAAACTGGGCAATGTTGGCAGAGTGATCCGGCTCCATATGCTGAACGATCAGGTAATCCGGCTGTCTTTTCCCCAGCACCTTCTGGAGATTATCCAGCCACTGGTGGGTGAAATTCTGATCCACTGTGTCCATTACAGCGATCTTTTCATCCAGGATCACATAGGAATTATAGGAAATTCCGTTGGGGACAATGTACTGACCTTCAAACAGGTCTACCTGCCGGTCATTGACACCAACATAGCGAATATCATTGGTAATAGTCATAAACTCATTCCTTTATTTTTCATTTTGGTTATCATACCACAATTTCTCGTATCTGAAAAGTGACTTTATCACAGAATAATTAAAAAAAACAGTATAAAATGTAGTTACAAAATAAAGGAGGTAACATCTATGCGATTGAAAAATAAAATCTGTGTCATTACAGGCGGCAGCCGGGGAATCGGTTACGCAACGGCCGAGACCTTCCTCCGGGAAGGGGCTGTGGTTATTCTGACCGCCAGCACCCAGGAAAATGCAAACAAAGCCGCCGCCCGGCTTCAGGAAAAATATCCCCAGGCAACGGTTACAGGCATCAGTCCGGATCTTTCCAGTTTGCAGTCTGTGCAGGATGCCTTTGCAAAGATCGCCCAGCAGTATGGCGGCATTGATATTCTCGTAAACAATGCAGGTGTTTCCGAAAGCACCCCCCTGAGCAGCTACACGGAGGAGACATTCAACAAGGTTATGGATCTAAATGTGAAAGGCGTGTTTAATACCACCCGGGCGGCATCCGATATTATGATCGCCAAAGGTAGCGGTGTGATCCTGAATACATCCTCCATGGTGAGCATTTCCGGTCAGCCCAGCGGGTTTGCCTATCCTGCGTCCAAATTTGCCGTCAACGGTATGACCATTTCCCTGGCCCGGGAATTGGGACCCAAGGGAATCCGGGTCAACGCCGTTGCCCCCGGCATCACCGAAACAGATATGATGAAAGCCGTTCCCAAAGAAGTGATCGAGCCGATGATCCGGCAAATCCCCCTGCGCCGGTTGGGTCAACCGGAGGACATTGCCAATGCTTTCCTGTTTTTGGCATCCGATGAAGCCAGTTATATTACCGGCGTGGTGCTCAGCGTAGACGGAATGGCCAGAAGTTAGTGTCCGTTACCACTGAGGCTATAAAAACCTGTGTAAATACGCAAAACATCCGGCGGGAGATAGCCTGTTTTGCATAGATTCCAATAGATCTGTGTTGTTTTATATCCCCGTTCATTTGCATTTAATTTGCAAAAAAATCGTGGTACAAAAGTACCACGATTTTTAATGCAAATTAAAGAGCAGCCTTTGCCTTTTCGACCAGAGCAGCAAATGCAACAGCGTCCTGGATAGCCATTTCGCTGAGGCTCTTGCGGTTCATCTCGATGCCAGCCTTCTTCACACCGTTCATAAAGGTGGAGTAGTTCAGACCATAGGGCTTAACTGCAGCGGAAATACGGGTGATCCACAGTCTGCGGTAATCACGCTTCTTCAGTTTACGACCGACGAAAGCGTAGTTGCCGGACTTCATCACCTGCTGCTTCGCCATCTTAAAGTGCTTGGACTTAGAACCCCAGTAGCCCTTAGCCAGCTTCAGGGTAGCATTTCTTCTCTTGCGCGTCATCATTGCGCCTTTAACTCTTGCCATCTTTCAGTATCCTCCTTCGCTTATTTGTAGGGAATCAGCTTCTTGACAGTAGCTGTGTTGGTCACATCGGTGTAGGCAGTCGTACGCAGACGACGGGTACGCTTAGTGTCCTTCTTGGTGAGGATATGGCTTTTGTAAGCGCGGGCTCTCTTAACCTTACCGGACTTGGTCAGGTTGAATCTCTTCTTTGCACCGCTATGGGTTTTCAGTTTGGGCATAGTTAGTTCTCCTTCCGAATCTTCTTTTGGTATAGAAAAACAAATTACTTGCTATTCTTGGGGGTAAGGAACATAGCCATAAAACGGCCGTCCAGTTTGGGGTTCTTTTCCATATTTGCCACTTCAGCGCAGGCTTCTGCAAAGTCCAGCAGCAATTTCTCACCCAGGTTGGTGTGGGCCATCTCACGACCCCGGAAGCGAACGCTGACCTTCACACGGTTGCCGCCGGTGAGGAACTTCAGTGCGCTTTTTACCTTGGTGTTGAAATCGTTGGTGTCGATGCTGGGACTCATACGAATTTCCTTGATCTCCACAACATGCTGGTTCTTTTTGGCTTCCTTCTCCCGCTTCTTTTGATCGAAGCAGAACTTGGAATAGTCCATAATCTTGCAGACAGGGGGAACAGCATTGGGTGAAATCTTCACCAGATCCAGGCCTTCCTCTTCTGCCAATTCGTTGGCTTTCTCAGCGGACATAATGCCCAACTGGGCACCATCGGCACCGATCAGACGGATCTCCTTGTCCTGAATCTCCTCGTTGAGTTGATGATCTAACTTGGCTATGGTAAGCACCTCCATAAAAAAGAAAAGAGCGAATGGCAAACCATCCGCATACTCAAAGTCTCTCCCTGCCGGGAAAAACAAGAATATTAACCTTTTTGCGTATCGCTTAAGGTGAGGCGGATGTTCAGCCTTCTTTATTGCTTGGGTATTTTAGCATAGTATTTCCCCTTTGTCAAGAGAAAATTCAAAAACTTCTTCCGGTTATTTGTAGGGGCGGCAATCTGCCGCCCGCTACACTTTCAATTTACAATTTTACTTCTGCCTTGCCGCCTGTGTATGTGATCCGGTCTCCGGAGCATTCCATAGCATCGATATACGCAAAGTATTCTTCCTTGGATGCAAATTCCGGCTTGAAATCCGCAATGATCTGCTTTGCCCGGGCTGCGTCATTTTCCAAAAGCAGCTCCAGCATTTTCAGCTGCCACTTGGCAGAGCCCAAACAGGCCTTATCCGGATCGGTGATATAATAATTCTTTCCGTGGCTGGTTCCGGTAGAGCCCGGCATATAAGGATGGACTGCCGGGAACAGGCAAGAGATCTCGCCCATATCGGTGCTGCCTGTGCCTCTTACCTCCTTATAAACAATAGGATACCCCAGCGCCCGGGCAGCATCCTGCACCAGCTGGATCATACCGTCATCATTATTGAGAGGTGCATAGCCCGGGGTGTCCTGGATCTCCACATTGGCGCCCAGACAAAGGGCAGCACCGCAAAGAGCGCGGTTGACCTTTTCGTTGGTTTTCTTAATGGCATCAAAGGTAGCACCCCGGACATAGCTTTCCATAATTACTTCATCGGGGATGGCGTTGACCGCATTGCCGCCCTTGGTGATAATGGGATGCACCCGCACAAGATCCTGCTCCTGGAAGGTCTCCCGAATGGCATTGATGGCATTCAGGCCCTGGCTTGCCGCATAAAGGGCATTGCAGCCATTCCAGGGGCTGCCGCCTGCGTGAGAAGACTTGCCCTTATAGATGACCCGCTTTGCCAGACAGCCTACGGACCCCTTTCTGACGGAACATCTCTCCACCACACTGGCGTGAACCATAAATACAATATCCACACCGTCCAGATAGCCCCGGTACAAGAATTCCGACTTGCCGCCCATATACCGGATGATCCCTTTTTTCTTCAGTTCACTGCGGTATTCTACCTCGATCAACTCTTCAGCAGGTACAGCGCACAGACGAATTTTTCCGTATAAGTCATCCAGCGCTCCCGGCTCTTTCAGGGCTGCAGCAATGCCCAGCAACGCCGCCACCTGAGCAACGTGACCGCAGCAATGGACTGCGCCGGTCTGGGGGTCTGCATCGGGATGCTCCCAGCAGATCAGGCTGTCCATTTCGCCGAACACCAGTACCGTAGGACCGGGTCTGCCGGTGTCGATGTCTGTATAAAAGCCGGGAATATTTCCCGCTCTTGTAAGTGTATAGCCTAAGCCCTCAAATTCCTTTTCCAAGTAGGCAGAGGTCTTTACCTCCCGAAATCCTGTTTCCGGATTTTTCCAGATATAATCCAGCGCATCCAGAATTTTCTGTCTGTGTTTATCAACATTTGCATTTATATCCATTGTTCTGCCTCCCGGATTTTTCTTTCAGTATACCACGATTGAAAAAAATGTAAAGGGAAAAACGCCTTTAATTATATATAAAAAACCGATAGATATTGATCACCCTGCATCGTTTTTACACAAAAGGGCGCGTTGCAAAATGTAAGCAGCAGACCCTTCTTGCGGCAAATATCTGTTTGACAGTTAGGCACATGGTAGGGCGGGAGCAATCCCCCGCCCTACTGTCATAAAATCGAAAATCATTTTGCATTATGCATTTTGCACTTTGCATTTAAAATCCCTCCGGCACAGCCGGAGGGATTTTATCTTAGTACATTCCGCCTGCGCCTGCAGCAGCTGCAGCGGCAGCAGCGTCAGCAGCGGGATCGGGCTTGTCGGCGACCAGGGATTCGGTGGTCAGCACGCAAGCAGCGATGGAAGCGGCATTTTCCAAAGAGGAACGGGTGACCTTAGTGGGGTCAACGATACCGGCAGCAACCATATCCACATACTGCTCGGTATACGCATTGTAGCCGAAACCTACCTTCTTGGAATTTTTGATCTTCTCGTAAACAACACTGCCGTCTACGCCTGCATTCTGGGCGATCTGACGGATCGGCGCCTGCAGTGCCAGGGCAATGATCTTAGCGCCGGTCTTTTCGTCGCCGGAGAGCTTTGCGATCAGTTTTTCCACTGCAGCAATGGCGTTGACCTGGGCAGTACCACCGCCGGCAACAATGCCTTCCTCCACAGCAGCGCGGGTAGCATTCAGAGCATCCTCCACACGGAGCTTCTGCTCCTTCATAGCAACCTCCGTCTGGGCACCGACCTTGATCACCGCAACACCACCGCTAAGTTTTGCCAGCCGCTCCTGCAGTTTTTCCTTGTCGTATTCAGAAGTGGTAGTTGCAATGGAAGAACGGATCTGATGGGCACGCGCCTTGATCATCTCAGCATCACCTGCGCCATCTACGATGGTGGTGGTGTCCTTGGTAACAACCACCTGACGGGCGCGGCCCAGATCGCTCAGCTGGGTCTCGGTCAGTTCCATATTCAACTGGCTGGAGATCACTGTGCCGCCGGTGAGGACAGCGATGTCCTGCAGCATTTCCTTGCGGCGATCGCCAAAGCCGGGAGCCTTGACGCAAACGCAGTTGAAGGTGCCGCGCAGACGGTTAACCAGCAGGGTTGCCAGTGCGTCGCCTTCCACATCCTCTGCAATGATCATCATCTTCTTGCCTGCCTTTACAACAGGCTCCAGCACAGGCAGGATCTCCTGAATTGCGGAGATCTTCTTATCGGTGATCAGAATGTAGGCATCGTCCAGAACAGCCTCCATCTTGTCGGTATCCGTAACCATATAGGGGGAGATATAGCCCCGGTCAAACTGCATACCCTCGACCACTTCCAGGCCGGTCTCAGCAGTCTTGCTCTCTTCAATGGTGATAACACCCTCGGTGCCCACCTTCTCCATAGCCTCAGCGATCAGTGCGCCGATGGCTTCGTCACCGGAGGAAACCGTACCGACCCGGGCAATGTCCTCAGAGCCGTTGACCGGCACGGAATTTGCCTTGATGGCTTCCACAGCAGCCTCCACAGCCTTCTCAATACCCTTGCGCATAACCATCGGATTTGCACCGGCAGACAGGTTCTTCAAACCTTCTCGAGTGATTGCCTGTGCAAGGACAGTGGCAGTGGTAGTGCCGTCACCGGCAACATCGTTGGTTTTGGTAGCGACTTCGCGGATGAGCTGTGCGCCCATATTTTCGAAGGCATCCTCCAGCTCCACCTCCTTGGCGATAGTCACGCCGTCATTGGTAACCAGCGGTGCGCCGAACTTCTTGCCCAGCACCACATTGCGGCCCTTGGGTCCCAGAGTCACTTTAACGGTATCTGCCAGCTGGTCGATACCGGATTGCAGCTTCTTGCGAGCATCCTCGCCGTAAACGATCATTTTAGACATAGTAATTTCCTCCTAATTAGTCCTCTACAACAGCGAGGATATCTTCCTGCTTTACAAACTTATAATCCTGACCGTCCAGCTTGATCTCGTTGCCGGAGAACTTGCTGACGATCACTTTGTCGCCGGCTTTCACAGTGACTTCCACTTCCTTGGTGCCGGGGCCAGCAGAAACAACTTCGTAAATTGCGGGCTTTTCCTTATTGCTGGTAGCCAGAATGATGCCGGAAGAGGTGGTCTCCTCTGCCTCGGTTGCTTTGAGCAGAATGTTATCTGCCATCGGTTTTAATTTCATAACATTACCTCCATATTCAGATCGCGACAAATGTCGCTTTTATCTACTTATTCGTTAGCACTCTTTGTTTCTGAGTGCTAACCTTGCTATATAATACCCCAATCAAATGGAAAAAGCAAGTACTATTTGCATAATTTTCTTGAAAATTTTGTAAACCTTAAAAACACGCCTTGCAAAATTGCAGCTTTTCAAATTTCTGTTTGACAGCTTGTTCGTAGGGGACGCCGCCCTCGGCGTCCCATCTGTATTTTTGGGGTTCGATGCCCCAAAAATACAGAAATATTGGCAAGTGGCAGGAAATCCGCCCATCGAGGTCGGATTTCCTGATG